>JAJYKO010000363.1 GCA_021788565.1 Chloroflexota bacterium | reverse complement strand
GTGTGGGCACTTCGCGCCTCGATCTCCATGCCGCACACCGGATCTCGAACCAGCCCCGGGGGCGGATTAACGTCGATTCTTGCCATGATTACCTCCTTGTGGGAACCTCAATCCCCGCAAACGACAACCATAGTCTCGCCGATCAGACTGAGGCGGCGCTGAGGCAAACCTGAGCATATACTGAACCTGTCCGGGACTATACCGCAAACAGAATGCCCATACCCAACAGGATAGTGAGCCCACCGAGCAGCATCTTGAGACTCGACCTGTGATGAAGCTGCCAGCGGGCCATTCGATTGAGCAAGTGCCGGCTGGATGCCACCATCAAGATCACTACGAGCGGGAGGACGAAAGCAAGGTTGTAGAGCACGAGATATCCGAAGCCTTCCACCCTGGTGGTGTGGGATGAGAGGAGCGCCAGCACTGCCAGGTAGACAGCTCCTGAGCAAGGCACTGTGCACAGTCCGACCAGGACGCCCGCCCCGAAGAGGGCGGGGACACTGGTGCGGCGGGCCCAGTGGCGAATAGCTCCGTGCAGACTATCCGGAATCGCCAGGACGCTTCCGAGCTCAGGAAGCAGGGCTTCCTTCAAGAGAAACAGGCCTATGAACATCGCCAGAACAGCAGCTATCCGCGATACGACATGGGTTTGAGGGAAGAAGGAGGCTGCTCCTAGCAGGCCCAATCCCAGCGACAAATAGGTGAGAAAGACCCCGGCCACGTATACGCTGCCCATGCCCAGGATAGCCCCTCGGGCAGACACAGACTCGCCCCCGAGAGCCCGACGCTCCATCAGAGCGAGAGCTGATGATATGAACACCAGCAGCACGGCGAAGGCACAAGGATTGAATCCGTCTACCAGCCCAGCTCCCACCACCACCGGAAGAGTCAGGGATGCAACCGTCTGATGACTCCCACCCATCGTGCTTGTCAGATCGGGCAGAACGATGGCTTCGCTGGTGACTCCGAGACCCAGGGCTGCCACTCCAATTGCTGCCAGCAAAACCCCAATGAGGACCCTACGGTCGTTCATGCGGTCACCTTGAGGGTGCCCTGCATACTGGGGTTCTCTTTACCTCCACAGCAGACGTCGCAGTAGAACACGTAGGTTCCTGGGGTCGAGGCGGTGAAGGTGACTATCTGCTCGCTCTTGGGGGCTACTTTTGCGTCGACACCCAGCTGCGGGATGGCGAACTCGTGCCAACCGTTCCCGTCGCTATGAAACTGGCTATCCGGGTTCACGAGCCGAATGCTGACAGGTGTGCCCGCTTTCACCGACAGGCTGCTTGGGGCGAATCCATTCATGTCTACACGGACCGTGGCGTCGACTGCCGTCGTATCGCCCTCACCGGAGGCTGGGCGGAGCAATGCCACGGCCCCCGCGATCACGGCGAGAGCGATAGTCGTGAAGATAGCCGCCCTCAGCTTGATACTCAGTCCCTGTGACGCCCGAGCGCCTTTCTTCCTGGCTGCCTTGCCAGCCATAGTGTTCCTCCATGTGGTTATTCCGGCACGTTTCCTTGTAGGCTAGTGGTGAGGACTGAGATAATTCTGAGTCTTAGCTTAGAATCGGCTGAAGAGGTATGCCCGGAGAGAGCTGTGGGAGGCAGAGGCTTCGGGCTATTTGCCGTTGGCGGCCACCACAACCATGGCGTCGCCGGTACCCGTGGTGACGCGGAGACAGCCCTGCGTAGCCACGGGGACTGTGAACCACGGCGCCCTGTTCGCGCGTCCACCTGACGCGAACAGGGCGCCTTATGTGAACGCTTCGGCTCCAGTTCGCTTCGGGAAGCCGAAACGGGGACAGGGGATTGGGCCGGGACGTAGGCGGGCTAGGCCGACATTGCCACGAGCGCGTCGACCCTCTCGATGAACCGATCGACCACGAACGGCTTCTGAAGGTAGGCCTCGGGCCTGGCATCGACAACCAGGTCCATCGCCTCCTGTAGATCGTCCCCCGAGATGACGATCACCGGCACCTCGTTCCGAACAACGCCTTTCCTGCCGCGCAGCAGCCGGAGCAGGCGATAGCCGGACATCATGGGCATGTTCAGGTCGATCACTGCCAGGTTGAGGTGCTGCACGTCGAAGGCGTTCAGGGCTTCCAGTCCGTCGCTCGTGAGGACTGTCTGATATCCCGCCGCCTCCAGGCAGTCGGCAATGAAGTAGCGGAACTCGCTATCGTCGTCGGCCACCAGCACACGCGCACGACCATCGTGGTGTTCCCTCTGTGCAGTGACTCTCCCGTCGTCGTACATCGCTTCCTCCACGAAGGGTGGGCTGACCGCTCCCGTCAACCCTACGATGGACTTAGGTTACGGCATCAAGCTGAGGCGAACCTGAACCGGACCTGAGGTCGAACTGAGGATTCACACGGTCGTTTGGCCGGAGGATGGGCCGGCTGGCCCGTTATGATCAACCAGCAACCAGCACCTGCTCGTCATCGTCTTCGAGACATAAGGAGACGAAGGTAGCCACTACCTTCGGGTCCAGCTGAGTGCCCGCGACCTTGAGCAATTCGGCCTTGGCTTCCTCCGGTGACATTGCTGTCCGGTAGGGACGATCGGTAGTCATGGCAGAGTAGCTGTCGGCCACCGCGAGAATTCGGCCCAGAAGGGGAATGTCCTCGCTTCGCAGCCCCCGTGGGTACCCATGACCGTCGTAGCGCTCGTGATGCGCCCCTATGGCCGCCATTACATCGGCAATGTTGGGCAGGTCCTTGACAATCATTTCCCCCAGGATGGCGTGCTGTTTGACGGCGGCAAACTCATCGTCGTCGAGTCTTCCCGGTTTCCTCAATACCCGATCGGGCACGCCGATCTTGCCAACGTCGTGCAGCAGGCCGGCGATGCGGAGGGTTCTCTGGGTCTCCTCTGAGAGTCCCATTGCCTGGCCGACTATGAGTGCGAGCCGAGTCACGTGCTCCGAGTGTTTCCGCGTGTACTTGTCTTTGTGATCGACCGCAGTTACGAGACCATCGAGGATGCCGTAGGCTCCAACCTTGGCTACCTCTCGCGTCGCCAAGTCTTTGGCGACGGTGACAGTGTCTCCCCCCCTGTCCTTCGAGTCGTAAAGGTTCGCGTCTGCGCATCCCACCAGCTCGTGAGCAGTGTGCCCATCTTCCGGGTAGGCGGCGACCCCAAAGCTGAGCCGCAGCAGGACACGGTCCCCGTCAGGGTGCATGAAGGGATGCTCCGCCAGCGCAGCGCGCACTCGTTGCGAGTACGTCACGGCGCCCTCGGCGGGTGTGTCCGGTAGGATAGCGGCGAACTCGTCACCCCCGTAGCGGGCAACCACGTCGCTCCCGCGGGAGGCATGGGTCAGTACGCTGGCGATGTCGCGTAGCACCTGGTCTCCCAGGGGGTGGCCGTAAGTGTCGTTGAAAAGTTTGAAGCCGTCGATGTCCATCATCAGCAGGGACAATGGGCGCCCGACTCGCTGCTGGCGCTTCAGCTCTTCCTCGAGAAGGCGGTGAAAGGCTCTGTGATTGTAAAGGTCTGTCACGGGGTCCCTATCCGCCAGATAAACGGCGTGCTCAAATCGTTGGGCACTTTCCAGGGCAATACCCATCTCCGCGCCGATGGATTCCAACAGATCGCGGCAGGGTGAGATTCGCTCTCGGTCGATCTTCCCAATCTGTCCCAGGAGTCCCAGGACGGTCCCCCGGGAAACGAGGGGAGCCACCAGCAGGTGAGATGTCAGCCCAAAGGCCGGCTCCAGCGGCGGAACGGCGCACTCAAGGACATCGCTCATGCTGAGGGCCACAGTCTTGCGCTCCTGGATTCCTGCTGTCAGTGAGGGCACGGCCTTCGGAAGGTCCGCCAACGCCCCCTCGATGGATGGGTCAAGCCCGCGATGAGCCACAAGTTCGGTCCGTCTATCTTGCCGTAAAAGCCAGACGGCTCCAGAGTCGGTCCCTATCGCATCGCACGCCAGTGCGAGCCCAGTATGCAGCACCTGCTCGGAACTCCGGCACAGGCTGAGCTCAGTCGCGATGCGGTTCAACGCCTTCAGCTCGGAGGTTCTGGCCACAACTCGGTCCTCCAACTCGCTGGAGAGCCGGGCCAGGGATCTGCTGAGTCGATGGTTCGAGACCAGGGTGAGGAACCCTATCACGACGATGATGGCCACTACGACGTGGGTGACGCCTGTGGAGTCTCCGACCATCTCGTCCTGGTTCTCGAACGCCGTGTAGAGGAGCCAAACGGCAACCAGCAGCGACAGATAGGGGATAGAGTCCCTCACAGTGCTGAGCCGACTGAGATTGACGGCATCGTGCCTGCCGTGCGGCGCACCGCGAGCTGTCGAGGCTCTCCTTGCCTCGATCGCCGCCAGGATCGTGACCGAGCAGGACAAGATCCAGAGCAGTTCGATGGCTCCGCGGGGATCGCTTCGGCCACCGCCCGCGAGGAGCGCGAAGGCTGTATCTGCGCCAAGCTGGATGACGAAGGCAACCAGCAAGTAGAGGGATGACACGGGTATCAGTTCAAGCGGCCAGGTCAAGATCAGCGTTACCAGCATCAAGAAGATCAGCAGGTCGCCAATCGGCCAGGAAACCCCGATCAGCGCCAGGATCGGGTCCTGTGCTTGGGCCAGCAACGGTCCGTAAACGTAGGTCCAGGTGATGCCAAAGGCGCTGGCCGTTAGCATCAGGGCGTTCAGCATCGCGGTGGTGCTGTCCCTGCGGGCAAGTCGCTCCCGCAATCGCAGAGCCATGGCCGAAGACGCAAGGAGATAGAAAGCCCCCGATGCGAGGGAGGAGAACATAAGGGCAGACGGCTCCGTTCGCACGAGCAGTTCGTCGCCTGGCCACAGCAACCTGCCCACAAGAGCGGACACGTAGGCCAGGGAGAACAGAAGCCACGACCAACGGGAGGCTCCTCTGTCCACCGATCTTGAGGTGAGGCCGCAGTAGATAGCAGCGATGAGTAGAGTGGCCAGCTCGCCAGCTGCCAGGATCCGATTCCGGTCCTCGGGGTTCCCCGGCCCCATGAACAGATACGCCGAGAGCCCAAGTAGGTAAACCAGGAGGGTCCAGCCGACCGGACCTCCCAGTATACGATTGAGGGAGCGACGAAACGACATGGCAATCGCCATCAGAACTCTTCTCCGCGAAACAGGGATGGTGTCATACCGGTAGCACCGCGCAGGTACGCAGCGGTCAAAGGTCTCAAAAGACCTGCGCAGCGCCTACGCCGACAGAAATGATCATCGGCATAATCCGCAGAATCTTGATGCCTACCACGCGAGTGCATGGCTTCGGACCCCGCTGCTACAGCCGATCCTTCTACGCTTTGGTCGGTCAAAGCCGCGTTCATCATGGTCTCCCTAACGGCGCGTGTGGCCCCGCGGCTCCGGCTGCTCTTGCTTCGCTCACGATCAGTAGAATGATCGCCTCTCATCCTGAATCTTGACTGAGACGGTGCTGAAGGGATGATGAAACAACGTGTTCTTGTTCAGCAGGACTTCCATGCCTCACTGTCCCCGGCAGCCAGATTGACTCGGGTGGTCAGATTCAGGCGTTGTTTAGTACAGCCTCAGGTGCGATTCAGGAAGGCCGGATAAGATTCGCCCGAACTGGTGTTGGTGGAAGGGAAGCTGCATGAGCATTCGGCATCAACAGGGGCACACGAGGCGTTACCGGCAGGTCGCCGGGATCCTGGCCCGTCACGGGTTCGGGTACCTGGTCGGCCTCGCCGGCCTCGCACAGTTCGTTCCCTTCCACCGCGGCCTGCTCGGCCATCCGCGCCGTCCTGCGCCGTACACCCAGCCCGAGCACGTGCGGATGGCTCTTGAGGAGCTCGGTGCGGCTTCCATCAAGCTCGGCCAGATCCTCTCCACCCGTGCGGACCTGCTGCCGCCGGATTACCAGGCCGAGCTGGCCAAACTGCAGGATGCCGCTCCCCCCGTGCCCGGCGATCTGGTTCGCGAGCGTGTGGAAGCCGAGCTCGGGCGGCCCGTCGAAGAGCTGTTTGCCGCCTTCGATCCGGAGCCACTCGCGGCGGCGTCAATCGGCCAGGCCCACGCCGCGACTTTACCGGACGGAACGCACGTGGTGGTCAAGGTTCGCCGGCCCGGCGTGGTGGAGCAGGTGGAGGAGGATCTGGAGATCCTTGAAGACCTCGCGGTTCGCCTCAGCCGTCGGTGGGATCTGGCCGACCAGT
>JAJYKO010000362.1 GCA_021788565.1 Chloroflexota bacterium | reverse complement strand
GTTCGACCATCCAGGCGGCGAGGATCTTGCCGAAGATAGATGCGCTGATAATCAGCGAGGTGATCAGGAATGCCCCCTGCAGCCCGTGACCATCCTTCACCAACACCGTCGGCATATAGGTCTGCACCGAGTAGAACATGAACAGGATGCAGGAGAAAGCGACCCACATCATCAGCGTTCGCTTGCGATAGTCGCCCCGGAACAGATGTCCAATCGACACTTCGGCCCCAGTCTGGACAACACTGGGCGTGCCCTCGACGGGCGCCAGATGAATTCCTCGCCTCCGCTCGACGGCGGTCTCAAATGAGCGCACGATCTGGTCCGCTTCTTCGGCTCGGCCTTGCGTCTCTAGCCAGCGTGGCGACTCCGGCATCCACTTCAGCAGGAACGGCACGTAGATAAACGGCAAAGCCCCGATGACGAAGAGCCATCGCCAGCCGGTATCCACCGGCAGCTGAGGAATGATGAAGAACGCGCTCAGCGAGGCGCCCAGGTAGCCTACCGACAAAAAGGCATCCAGCATCGCGGTTGCCGCACCGCGAAACCGCCCGGGCGTGAGCTCCGCGGCGATGCCGTAAGGTATCGGGAAGACCATGCCCATCCCGAACCCACCGACGAACCGCAGCGCGATGATGGCCAGCGGATCAGACACAAAGGCGCAGGCGAGCGAGACTATCGCATACCAGGCTGTGCCAACGACCAGAAGCTTCTTCCTGCCGTAACGATCCGCGAGGTGGCCGGCAGGCGCAATCGCGACGACTATGCCGAGTGTTGACGCCGTGGCCAGCACACCAACCATGAACGCGTCCAGGGAATACTGCCGCTGCAGGGACGGCAGAACGTTGCCAACGATACCTATGTCGTATGACTCGATTAACCATGCCACCCCGGCGAGTAGCAGGACTCGCCAGAACTCCCTGGTCATGGGCATCCGGTCGATCCGCTCCGGGATGGCGTACGATGTTGCTGTTGTTTGCATTGGTCCCTCACCTCCGAGGTCCGTGCGCTGAGACAGCGCACTATTTCGGGCGACCGCCGGCCGGCGGCCTAGCAATTGCACGTGATTTCGACTTCCAGTGCCTTCCGACGTTCGTCCGAACGTCCTAGAGAAATACTAAACAGTGGCCATTGGTAAACGATCAAGGACCGGTAAAGAACCAATAAAGACCAAAGGAATTTACAAATCTTTTACAGTGGTTTGCTACAATACTGCCGAAGGACATGAAATCTACGTTTTAGCGGGTGATGTCCTGGTGCAACCGCTCTAGGGGCGGTTCGCGAACCGCCCCTACGCCTCGATTTCATGGACCAAGCGCTGCGCGATGAGGTGCCGACATGCCGGGTCGACGCATCCTGGTCGTCGACGACGATCGGAAAGCGGTAGAGATGGTGCGGGTGTACCTGGAGCGGGACGGCTACGAGGTGTTGACGGCCCACGACGGCCCCGCCGCTCTGGAGAGCGCCCGCCGCGACCACCCTACCTTGATCGTCCTCGACATCATGTTGCCGGGCATCAACGGCCTGGACATCTGCCGCCTTCTGCGCCACGAATCCAACGTGCCGATCATCATGCTGACCGCGCGGGCCACCGAGGACGACAAGCTGGAGGGGCTAGACCTGGGAGCCGACGACTACGTCACCAAGCCCTTCAGCCCGCGGGAGCTGGCCGCCCGGGTGCGGACCGTGCTGCGCCGGACCGGAGAGATGGCCGGCTCCGCCGAAGAGGACGTTATTTTCGGCTCGTTGACCGTGAGCTTCCGGCGGCACGAGGCGCTGATCGACGGCCGCCAGGTGACTCTTACACCCAGCGAGTTTCTCATCCTGGCATCCCTGGTGCGGGAACCGGGCCGCGCCTTCACGCGGCTGCAGCTGCTGGAGAAGGCGCTCGGGCACAACACCGATACGTTGGAGCGGAACGTGGACGTCCACGTGATGAACATCCGCCGCAAACTGGGGTTCGGTGCCGAGGACCCCATCAAAGCCGTCTACGGCGTCGGCTACAAGTTCGAGACGGGCAAACAAGATGGATAGACTTTGGGTTCGATTGCTGATTGGCTTTGCCGTGGTTCTGGGCGTCGCCGTGGGTACCGCGGCTGTGTTCGCCAACCGCACGACGTCGACCGAATTCCAGAATTACGTGAACAAGGTCACCGCTGCGTACAACTCGCGAGTTGGGCATCAGGTCGGGCACATCTACATCGAGCAAGGCTGGAAGGGCGTCGGCCCATACGTACAGGAATTAGCGCAGGCTTCCAACCTGCAGATCCTGGTGACCGATCTGCATGGCAAGGTCCTTGTGGACACCAACGGTAAGCTCGTGGGCAGCACTATCACGCCCACTTCCAGCGCGCTGCGAGACGCGACTTCATCACCCATCATCGTGCCTGGCGAGGTGTCGATCGGCACTATCTACTTCAAGCCCCTGGATCAGGGGCTAGGCAAGACTTTCCTCGCCGAAATGGACCAGGGCCTCGTATTGGGGGCAGGGATCGGCGTGCTGGTGGCGCTGGTGTTGAGTCTGCTGCTGGCGCGCCTCATCGTGGGCCCGATCGAGCGACAGATCGCCGTCGCCAGGAAGATGGAGCGGGGCGACCTGAGCCAGCGCGTGGACAATCCTGGGAGCGGCGAGGTGGCCGAGTTGGCGCGGGCGCTGAACTCCATGGCCGAGGGGCTGGAGAAGGGGCAACAGCTGCGCCAGAATATGGTGGCGGACGTCGCCCACGAGCTTCGCACCCCGCTTCACAACGTCCTGGGCTATCTGGAGATGCTCCGAGACGGGCTGGCCGAGCCCACACCAGAAGCGCTCACCAGCGTGTATGACGAAGCGTCGACCTTGAAGCGGCTGGTGGACGACCTGCAGCAGCTTGCGCTGGCGGAATCTGGACAGTTGCGGCTGGAGCGTGAGGTGGTGTCGCCCGCCACGCTGTTAAAACAGGCAGCTGTGGCCGGGGCGCCGGGGGCCGCGGAGAAGGGTATCGATGTGGTTGTGGAAGTGCCGGACGACCTGCCCGAAGTCACGGTGGACGTGGGCCGGATCAACCAGGTGCTCCGCAACCTCGTGAGCAACGCCGTCCTCTACTCGCCGCGTGGCGGCCGCATCACACTCTCGGCTCACCTTGTGGATAAACCACACCAGGCCGTGGAGATCGCCGTAGCGGATACCGGACCGGGCATCGCTAGAGACGACCTACCCTACGTCTTCGAGCGGTTCTACAGGTCCGACAGGTCGCGGACGCGAGCTACCGGCGGCGCCGGGCTGGGGCTCACCATCGCCAAAGAGTTGGTCGAGGCTCACGGGGGCACTCTTCGGGCCGAGAGCGAGCCCGGATATGGGGCTCGCTTCTGCTTCACACTGCCCGTCCCGCGTGTACTGCCGGTCGCCGCATCCGGCGTCGCCGCGCCGTAGGAGGGGCCGTCCACTCCCACATCCCGGCGGGCGGGTACGGCGCCCCGCCCCTACAAGCAATAAGAAATGTTGTAAGGGCGGGCCGGCCCTGCCGACCCCTGCAACGGAATCAACCAAAGGGGGCGGGGACGGCGCCCGGCCCGCCCCATCGATCGGATAATCCCGTTGTCGCCGCCGGCGGGCCGGTCAGGCGGTCATCTTGTAGGGGCCGGCCCGCGGGGCGAACGATTCTGTCGTAGGGGCCGGCCCGCGGGGTGAACGATTGTGTTGTAGGGCCGGCCCGCGGGGTGAACGATTGTGTTGTAGGGCCGGCCCGCGGGGTGAACGATTGTGTTGTAGGGGTCGGCCCGCGGGGTGAACGATCGTGTTGTAAGGGCCGGTCCACCGATTGGATGATCATTTTGTAGGGGCCGGCGGCTCTGCCGGGCCGCCCAACCCAACTGGTCATCCCAACGGCAAAGGATCAGGCATACCGGCGAAAGGCCACTCCCCCGCTACCTTCGCCAGCCCCTTTCTAACGGGATTGGCGATGATGTATTCACAGATCGCGATCAGGCTCCGCTCGCGTCGCACAACGTGATCGTAGAAACCGCGCTCCCACAAGGCGCCTGGAAGGCCGTGTTTCCAGCCTATCCGAGTTGTGTAGCTCTTGAAGTCGCGAAGCAGTTCCGAGATTGCCCTGCCATTGTCAACCGGGGATATCGCAGCATGGAGGTGATCGGGCATCAGAACGTAAGCGTACAGTTTCCAGGTTCCGGTTCGGCTACGATACAGCAACGCGTCAACGATCGCGGACGCCAACTGCAGGTCAGCAAACGGCGAGGAAAGATATCGAGCGCAGAGGGTAACGAAATAGACACAGTCTGCGTCAGAATAGTCGATCGCGTCGAGACGAAGCGTCTTGCGCTGAGGGAAGAGATCGGGAACGACATCGTCCGGCATGACCACACCCACATCCTGGGCGGGCCGGCAGAGCCGCCGGCCCCTACAAGATCATCAACCAATCGGTGGGTCAGCCCCTACAAAATGATCATCCAATCGGTGGGCCGCCCCTACAACGGGATCAACCAACCGACGGTTCCCCTCTAACCACATTATCGTCCGGCCGATGGGTCGCCACCCAGAAAATGATCAATCAACCGGTGCGTTCACCCGACAACAGGATGGTCCCGTCGATGGGGCGGCCCTGCCGACCCCCACAACGGGATCAATCAACCGATGGGTCGGCACCGCGACAACATCACCCCTTACTCCATGTAGGGGGCGGGGCGCCATACCCGCCCGCCCCCTACAGAGTCGATCGACTGCTCGCCGCCTCGGCGTGTTGCGCGTTCATGCCCCGTGCATCACCCGCCAGCACCGCCACGATCCCCACCGCGGCGATATCGACCGCGAGCCCCGAGGCCGTGGGATCCGTACCAAATGACGTCACCAGGACACCCGCGGCCACGGTCAGAATCGCCGCCCATATCCGAATGCCCAGCCCTCCCCCACTCACGACCATGAACGCCGCGTGCAACAGCAGAAGCCCCAGGAAGAACGGCAGCGCGGGGCTCACGTCGACGGCGGGAAGGTTTGGCAGGTGCGCTACCAGGGTGGGCAGCGCGACGCTAGGTATCAGCGCCGTGTAATCCCGCAGCTGCGCGCTGGACGACAGACCCGTGAGGCGCAGGGCGTAGGGTAACAGGAGGGCAAGGGAGAGCACGAATGTGCACAGCCCGGCCGCCTGGAGCGCCCACCACCGAATCTCGCCCACGACCTTTGGAAGTGCCCTGGGCTTGGCGGGTTTGGCTGGCTTCGAGGGCGCCTCGACGGGTTGGACGGTCAGCTGTGGCCGCTGGCGTTGCCGCGCCGACTCCAACTCGGCCTGCGCCTTGGTGTTCCCCGGGTTGAGCGCGACAATGCACTCGAGGCAGTGGATCACCTCGTCGGTAGAAGGGGCAGTCTTCGCCCGCCAGTACCAGGCGAGCTCGCTTTCCGGCGATGCCTCGCTGGCCAGGACAAAGTAGGCGTGGGCCAGGTCCTCGTTCTTCGCCTTCAGGCCCGCCAGCCCCTTGGTGAGAAGCTCGTCGCCGCTGGCAGTCAACTGTTCCTCCACTTCCGGCGATGGCCGACCGCACCTGGTGCACACCTGGGATGGGCCGGCATTGATCGCCTCACAAGCGCTACAGCGCCAGGTTACCACCGGCGGTTTCACTAACCGCCGCCCCGAAGACAGGAATCCCTTCAGGTCAGAGGCTCCCGCTCGCGGCGCGAGGGCCGGCTCGGCGACGGCAGGCGGGATCGGCGTGGGTTGCTGTTCAGGTCTCAGCGCAGGGGAGGGCGAGCCGCCACTTTGGGAGGGAACGGGCAGCTCAGCAGGACCTGGCGGTAGCGAGCGTGGCGCCAAGGCCGACAGGTATTCGCCCTCCCCGGCCGCCGTCATCGCATCTAAGCTGCCAGCCGGACCTGGCGGCGGGGGACCAGCCCCCGCCGCACGGCGCAAGAATCTGGCGGATGCCCCGCGCAGTAGCCAAACAGCGGCCCGCTTCAACTGGGCCCAAACGAAGCGCGCCAGACGGGCTGTGGCCGGGAACAACCATCGCCCGCTCGCCACGGCCAGCGCGGCGATCCGGCGGCCGGCCCTCACCAGAACCAGGCCCAACCAGATCAAGGCCACCCGCACCCAGGCCCATACGGCGACCAGGACCGCCACAACACGCCCGGACGATGCCGAGGGAACTGGCGAGGCATCCGGACGCAGCGGGAGGACTCGCCCCT
>JAJYKO010000361.1 GCA_021788565.1 Chloroflexota bacterium | reverse complement strand
CGTCAGCATGCTGGAGCGCTCTCTCTCCCTGACCCTGGGGCGGTCCGATGTCCGGCTCGCTCCCGGTTTCACCATCGGCTTTACCGACTCCCAGTACGTTCGGCCCCTGGGGGTGCAGGCCTACGGCTTCAGCCCCATCCACCCAGATGGGGACGCCGCTGGCACCGGTGTCCATGGAGTGGACGAGAGCATCGATGTGGAGTCGCTGATGGTCCGAACCAAGGTCTACCTGGCGGCTGCCTACTTCACAGTTGTGGAGGGTCTGAGGGACACTTAGAAGAAACCCCAACCTCCTCCAGAAGCCCTCGACACGCTACAATGTCCCCAGCCTGTTTGCTGGGAGCGACACTTGGTGCGCTGGCTTCCATTTGTCTGGGCCTCAATTGTGGCTGCCGCGACTGCCGGGTTCGGGTATGGCGCCGTCGCCTTCGGTGTATCCGCGTTGGGGATCGATGCGGCCGGCTGGTGGCCCGCGATGGTCCAGGCCCACGGTCACCTCCAGATCTTCGGCTGGGGCGGCCTGATGGTGCTGGGGGCAGGCTTCCACTTTCTTCCGCGCCTCCGAGGCGCGGCGCTGGCCGCACCTTCACTCTTGCCCTGGATTCTGGGCCTGATGGCGACCGGGCTCGCCCTGCGTGCTGTCGCCCAGCCGGTGCTCGGCATAAGCGGAAGCGCAGTACCCGCCGCTGCCCTGGCCGCGTCCGGGCTGCTGGAATTTGCGGCTGCCACCCTGGCTGTGGGTAGCCTGGCCGCGACAGCGCGAGGTGGTCCGCCGCTCCGGCAGCGCCCCGGCCTGGCGCCAGTGCTCCCCTACCTGATCGTCGCGTTCGCTGCTCTCTGGCTCGCGTTGGCTGCCAACGCGGTGGTCACCTTCGACTCCGCATTGGGCCTGCATCCCCTTATCGCGGCGGCCGCAGACAATCTGGTGGTCCGGATCGGCCTGGCCGGTTTTCTCGTGCCGGTCTCCGTCGCGATGTCCGCCCGCTCGTTCCCGCTTTTCCTATGGCTGCGGGTGCCATCCAGGTCCGCCATGCGACTCAGCCTCCTGCCTTTCATTGTCGGGCTCGCGCTACGAGGGTGGGGAGACCTGGGTGGCCCGGCCGCGGGCGCTCTTCTCGGCGACCTGCTGGAGGGAGCAGCCCTGGTTGCTTTCGCCGTGGTCCTGCAGGTGGTGCCGTTGCGGAGGCGGGACGGCGGGATGCCTTCCGAGGACCGGCACTACCTCAAGCCGGTGGAGTTCCTCCTCGTGCCGGCCTATCTGTGGCTGGTGGCGGCGGGTTTGGTGGACATCGCGCTGGGCCTTAAGCTCTTCGGCTTGATTTTGCCGGTTTCGGCGGACACGGAGATCCATTCCCTCGGCTCCGGCTTCGTCACGCTTCTGATCCTGGGAATGGGGCAGAGGATGTTGCCCGGCTTCGCGGGGCGCCAGCTTGCGAGCGTCGGATTGGTGTGGGCCACCGTTGTGCTGGGGAATGCCACCGCGATCCTCCGTGTCGGGCCGTTGATTGTGGGGGCGGCCGCGGGATGGCCTTCTGGTCCGGTGGAGTGGACGCTCGCGCTGGCCGGTGTGCTCGGCCTCGGAGCCGTCGGCTGCTTCGGCGTCAACCTGTGGAGGACCTTCAGGTAGGGGCGCCGTACTCCCGATCAGCGAGCCAGCGGGTGTTTCGCCAGGCGAGCGTAATGGCGCAACGGGCCACCGATGAGGGGGGTGGCATACTCTACGAACGCCGGAGTCACGAAGTTCCGCTCAGGAGTCAGATACTCTTCGGGGAACAGCTTCTCGGTGTTGGCGATCGCGGTTAGCGGCGCGGAGCCGGTTGTGCAGCCGTACTCGGGCCCGGACTGCCGCACCAGGATCACCATCTGGTCGGTGCGGCCCTCCAGGGCGTACCTCACGGCCATCTGACCGGCTTCATACGCCTCGCGAAGGTCAACTGGGGAAGCAAGCTCCATGGACATGCGCTGGATGGTGCCAGGCTTATCGAACCTGGCCCTCAACCCGAGCTCCCTCGTGACAACTCGACATAAGTACGCCGCGGGGCTGTCATAGTAGCCGTGGCCGAATGGATCCACGAAGTAGGGCTTCTCATTGCCCACCACCTGGCCGGTCTCGTCCCTCACCGTCTCCGCCATAACCGCAACGACGTAGCCGATCTCCTTGTGAACCGCTTTCACGTCTTCCAGGAACCGTGTGATACTGAAGGGTACCTCGGGTAGGTAGATGAGGTGCGGGGCATCCAATTCGCTTCGCTTGCCAAGGGCACTGGCGGCCGCTACCCAACCCGCGTCGCGTCCCATGGTCTCAATGATCTTAACCGGGTCGTAGCGTCTCATTGCCTCCGTGTCCAGCCCCGCATCGATGGTGCTCTGCGCGACGAATCGGGCGATGGAGCCATATCCGGGGCAATGGTCCGTGATTGGGAGGTCGTTGTCGATGGTCTTGGGAACGCCGATCACCCTGATCTCGTGGCCCATCGAGGCGGCCGCAGTCGCTATCCGGTGGGAGGTATCGGCAGAGTCGTTCCCGCCGATGTAGAGGAAGTAGCGTACATTGAGGCGCCGAAGCTGCTCGACGATCCGCTCCAGGTCACCCTCCTGGAGCTTGTAGCGGCAGGATCCGAGTGCGGCGGACGGGGTGTTGCGGACCAGCTCCAGGGTCTGGTCGCTTTCCTGTTCCAGGTCTACCAATTCCCCCCGGAGGATACCCTCGGCACCGTTTACGGCGCCCAAGACTCCGGTGATCTCGACGTGCCTTCGAGCTTCCTGGATGATCCCTACCAGGGAGCTGTTGATTACGGCTGTGCACCCGCCGGACTGCCCTACCAGCAGCCTTCCATAAAGACCGTCTGCCAACTTGAAGATTCCTCCGGCCGAAGCGAGCTATCCCGAGCCGCTATTGTAGCGGGCCTGGCCGGATTCATGAAGCGCCAGATCACGCGGCGACGGTGTGCCCTGACTTCTTGACTGCCGACTTTACTCGGCTGAGCAGATCGGTGATGTCGAAAGGCTTTTCGATGAAGTCGTAGCAACCCAAAGCCTTGGCGATCTGCCCCATCTCGCGTACGCCCTTTACCGCGGCCGATATCAGAATAACTGGAGGGTGCGATTCCATCTCCGTAAGGGATGCCAGCACCTCCATACCGTGCTTTGGCTCGATCAGGATGTCCAGCAAGACCAGATCGGGCTTCTCGCTGGCGACCTTCTGGGGGATGTCATCGCTCCGAGGAAAAAGTATCGCCTTATAGCCGGCATCCGTGAGCACGATTCCCAGCAGGTCAAGCACTGCCCGGTCGTCCTCCACAACCATCACTTTCTTCAATTTGCTCACACCTCCGCGTTGGGGCGCCTGTAGACTCTGTTCTGGAAACCCTCGGTGCCGCTCCATCTGTCTGTATCGACCAGTTCCCACACATCCGAATATAGATAATGCACGAGTTGCCTAATTCTAAGGTGAAAAGCGCCGAAGTATAGGTAACAATCCTGTCATTCCCGGCAGGAGCACCATTCGTGCCCGCGGTACGCCCTCTCCGTGTCGGCGGGGCCGAAGAACCCCGCTCGCGAGCCCCAAACCGGCTCTCAATAGTGGTTCGCCAGTGCATATGCCACATTTCCGTCCTGTACGGGCGGCTGGTGACCGGCGACGATTGTACTTCCGCGAGGGAGAGATGAGAAGTGGCTGGCTTCAGAACAATGTCTATTCTGCCATCTTCCCCGTTTCTTGCCTGCGCCACCCGTCAGTCGCACCTTCTTCTGCAACCGATGGCCACTATAACTTAGTTGATGATCACCTCGCTTGACACCGCGCCAGCCCGGTGATATTGTCCAATCGCTTGAAGTGAGCAGCTGCACTTGACATGAAACGGGAGCTCGGGGACAGCCGGGCTGAGATGGTGGCTCGAATCCGCCGCCGACCGTCGAACCTGACCTGGGTAATGCCAGCGTAGGAAACGGGAATTTACGGCCCGCCGTTCGGCGCTGGACCCCTGGTCCGGCGCTTTTTGATTGTGGGGTGCGCGTTGCTTATTCGGCGAGAGAAGAGGTACGCATGTCAGGCGCAGCTCAGCCAAAGATCGAGTTGGAAAGGGTGTGTGTCGACTTCCCTACACCTCAGGGGCCGATGGCCGTTCTCAAAGACATCGATCTGTTCGCTGGTGAAGGCGAGTTTGTCACGCTCATCGGTCCGAGCGGGTGCGGTAAGAGTACCCTGCTGAACGTCGTCGCGGGCCTGCAGGAGCCTACCTCCGGCGCCATCAGGCTTGAGAGCAGAAGCGCCGCCGTTCAGATCGGCGCAACGGCCTACATGCCCCAGAAGGATCTCTTGATGCCGTGGCGCACCGTGCTGGACAACGCGATCCTGGGAATGGAAATCCGTGGTGTGCCGCTGGCTGAGGCTCGCGATCGCGCCCTCTCGCTGTTTGACCTCTTCGGGCTGAAGGGCTTCGAGCATGCCTATCCAGGAGTCCTATCGGGGGGCATGCGGCAGCGCGCTGCGTTCTTGCGCACCGTGCTCACCGGCAAAGACGTGATGCTGCTGGATGAGCCCTTCGGTGCCCTTGATGCCCTCACTCGCTCGAACATGCAGGAGTGGCTGCTCCACCTGTGGGATAGTCTGCGCAAAACCATACTGTTCATTACCCACGACGTGGATGAGGCGGTGCTCTTGTCGGATCGAGTGTACGTGCTCACAGCGCGTCCGGGGAGGGTTAAGCTCACGCTGGAGGTGGATCTACCTCGCCCCAGAGAGTACGCGATGGTCACCTCCAGCAGCTTCGTTTCGATGAAGGAGACCCTGCTTGAGGCAATCCTTGAAGAGGCCCGTAAGGCCATGGCGCAGGACATCGAGGACGTCTCCGGTGGTGATGGAGAACGCGCTACAGCCGGCATCGAGACGGCCGGATTTCCCAGCCGCTACGCGAGGCGCGATCGTTGAGCGATGACCTGGTGCCAGAATCAAAGCGCGATTATCACGGGGGTGTTGCGGCTGGCAAGTCTCCCAGGCTGGCGGAGTGGCTACCGCCCGCTGCCCTGGTGGTTGCCTTCCTTCTCTTGTGGCAGCTTGCCGCTATGGCATTCGCGGTTCCGACCTGGCTTTTACCTACGCCCGCTGATATAGCTGGTGCGCTGATCTCCTCCAGTGATCTGCTGGCCCGACATGGATGGGTGACCCTGCAGGAGGTGCTCATCGGCTTCGCCTTCGCGTTTGTGGTTGGTGTGGCCTTGGCTATCGCCATCGCGTATTCCAGGACGATAGAAAAGGCCGTCTATCCGTTCGTGGTGGCATCCCAGACCGTCCCGGTGATCGCCATTGCCCCTATCCTATTGATATGGTTCGGGTACGGGTTGCTGCCCAAGGTGATCGTGGTGGGGTTGATCTGCTTTTTCCCCATCGTGGTGAATATGGTGGATGGACTCCGCTCGGTGGATCCTGACCTGGTGAACCTGATGCGAAGCATGGGCGCGTCCCGGTGGCAGATCTTCGGAAAAGCCCAGCTCCCGAGCTCCCTGCCGTTTCTCTTCTCGGGAACCAAAGTGGCCATCGCCGTCAGCGTTATCGGCGCGGTGATGGGGGAGTGGGTCGGGTCCAGCGCAGGTCTGGGCTACTTCATGGTGCGCTCGGCTTCCCAGTTCCAGACGGCTCGCGTGTTCGCCGCCGTCGTGGTGCTTTCTGTGATGGGCATTGCCCTTTTCGGGGCCGCTGGGCTGTCGGAGCGGTATCTGTTGCCATGGCATCACAGCCAGAAGCGGCGGAGTGCGGCGGGTTCGTGGGGAACAGGTGACCCCTTCAATCGCTTGTAAACAGGAGTTAAAGAGTAGGAGCCTCACATGAAACGTATCACTCGTATCAGGCTGGCAGTCAGCGCCACGCTGCTCGCCGTCGTGGCGCTGGCGTTCAGCGGCTGCGCGGCGCCGCAGCCGTCGCAGCCTACAGCTGCCGGTGCGGGGACCGCCGGGCCACAGAAGCCGCTCACGCAGGTTAGCGTGGCGCTGGACTGGTATCCGTGGTCCAATCACGTCGGCCTCTATATGGCTCAGGACAATGGTTACTACAAGGATGTCGGGCTGGACGTGAAGATCTACGTTCCCTCTAACCCGGACGATGTTCTGAAGCTCGTTGGATCGGGTAAGGACAGCTTTGGGATCAGCTATGAGGCGGATGTGCTTCTGGCCAGGT
>JAJYKO010000360.1 GCA_021788565.1 Chloroflexota bacterium | reverse complement strand
CCTGACCTCGCTCGCACACGATGGGAGAACGCTCTCCACGTCGCCTCCGCCGTGGCGGATCTGCTTGTCGAGGAGCACCACGCCCTCGATCTCGATCCGCACCTGCTGTTCCCCAATCAGGTCCGCTAGGTCCAGAGGACGCTTGACGTCGAGAGGCTGCCTCGCGCGAACTGCGCCGCCATCGGCCCTGACGTCCAACTCCCAATCGGACTCCAGAGCACCGGGCTCCCCGGGTGGGGCAGATCGAACCACGATATTGCCTCTCCAAAGCTCGACGTCGATCTTGGTCGCCCCCTCAGCTGGGAGTTCTTGCCGGAAGCTAGCCATCTCGTTTCTCCTCACCGCGCAGAGCAGCCAGCGCATCGGCAGCGTTCAGTTTGCCGCTGGCCACCTGGTTCAGGATCTCGCGCCGTCGGTCCTTCTCAGGGTCTGCCGTGGGCGTTACCTGGATCGGTGCAAGGGATGCTGGAGCAGTCGACGGTTTGGGCGACCTGGGGGTCGAAACGACCTTGATGATCTCATCCAGCTTGCCACGGATCGTCGGGTAGGAGACTCCCAGGGCCTTTTCGAGGTCGCTCAGGTTGCCACGACTCTGCACGAACAACATGGCGAAGTTCATCTGCTCCGGAGTGAGGCGGCAGAACGGGCACGGTTGATACTGACTGCGCACCTCGGTTCCACAGCGCTCACAGCTCACCTCGGTGATGGTGAGGGAGCCGCCGCAGGTCGGGCAGGACTCCAGGATCTTTCTCATCAGGGGCACCTCCTTCGCGACGGGGGTATCCTACAGCGTGAGATAAGAGATGTCAAGTGGTTAAGTGGAAATATTAATCAATACCTCAATATCAGTTCAGAAGGCGCCGATCTTGGCAGGCCGGAAGGGGAGAAGGGAGAGAACAAAGAAGCAGTAGGAGGGAGGAGGAAAGGGGAGGGCGAAGCTCCCCATCAGACTCAGCCGCACTTTACGCCGCCAGGCGCTGCCTCTCCCGCTCCTCCGGAACAGCGGTGATGTCCAGGAGCTCGCCCCCACGAAGCACCGTCAGGCGCGTGCTGCCTCCAGGCCGGAGACGCGACAGGCGACCGGCGAGGTCGTTGCTGCCGGTCACAACGCGCCCGTCCAGCGCGATCAGCAGGTCGCCCGGCAGCACCCCTGCCCGCTCGGCGGGGCCGTTCTCCTTCAGCTCAAACACCATCAGTCCCTGATCGGTCGAGACCCCCAGCGGCTGTGCGATCACCGCGGGTAGCCCGATCTCTCTCAAGGTAACGCCGAGGAAAGCCTGCCGGTCGCTCTCCGACAGGAACTTCACGGCTACGTGGCTCGGGACGGCCAGCGCCATGCCGGGTCCGATAACCATCGAGTTGATGCCGACCACCTGCCCTTCAGCGTTCACCAGCGGACCACCCGAGTTTCCAGGGAAGAGATCCACGTCGGCCTGGATCATCTCCGGCATGCGCCGCCTTCCCAGCTGCACCTCGCGTGGTGCCGCACTCACTATGCCCACCGTGACCGCCCGGGTCACGCCCAGGGGATTGCCGACCGCGATTATGAGTTCGCCGGGCCGCAGGAGGCGAGAGTCGGCCACCGGAACCGCGGGCAAGCCCCCTGCCGGCACCCGCAGCGCCGCCAGGTCCCTCGCCCGGTCACGACGGACCACCTCGCCCATGAACTCCCGGCCGTCGGCCAGAGATACCGCTGCCCGATCCCGCGCAACCACGTGGTCGTTGGTCAGGATGACCCCGTCCTCTTGCCAGACCACACCCGACCCATGGCCACCGCCGTCGCCTCGGACCACCACAACCCCCTGGCGAACCCGGTCCGCAACTTTCGCGGCCTCGTCCGACAGCGACGAAAACAGTCCTACTCGCTCCACGTCCAGGATTGCCATGCCTTGTACCTTCATCACTTCACAACGTCACGGTCACTACCGGCGCTCACCTATCGTCACGCTCAGGTCCGTAACCTGCCCGCCGCGGATAACCCGAACGGGGGTTGCCTGACCGACCCGATCCCCGCCCAGCAGCGCCTGCAGATCGTCGGTGTCCTCGACCTGCTGGCCAGAAAGGCCCACGAGCAGGTCACCCAGCATCACTGCGCCCTTCTCTGCCGGTCCGCCCGGCTCCACGCTGACCACCAGCAAACCGGACTTCTGGGTGAGCCCCAGTCCCTGGAGGGCAGCGGGAATAGCTACCGCCTGTGTGCTCACGCCGAGGTAGCCGCGCTTCACCCGGCCCTGGGTGAGGATTGCCTGCGCCACCCTCTGCAGGGTATCCACCGGCAGGGCTGCGCTTATCCCCCTGGCCAGGAGGGAGGTGTTCAGCCCAGCCACCTGTCCATTGGCATCCACGAGGGCACCGCCAGAGAAACCTGGATACAGCGTGACGTCGGTCTGAATCAGCTTCTCCAGCATTCCGCCGCGCCAGGTCCGCCACGGGCCGGTTATGGCACTGACGATCCCGATACTGGCCATGGGGTCACCCTCGCCAGGGCGCCCAACCGCCAGAACCAGGTTGCCCACCTTCACCCCGGCCGGGTCCGCCAGTTCCGCCGCGGGCAGGCCGCTCGCCTGTATTCGGACGAGCGCCAGGTCAGTACCCTGATCCCTCCCCGCCAGCTGCGCTGGAACGGTCTTGCCATCGGGCAACCCCACCGTGATCCCCTCGTCCGTCTCGAGGACGTGATCGGCGGTCACTACGACGCCGTCCTGAGACCAGAGGATCCCGCTGGCCGGCTGCCGTCGCCGGCCGTTAACTCGCACTACGTACTGTCCTGCACGCGCTACCGCGCCGGCCAGATCGTTGGAGAGTCCAACCAGGACGCTCTTTCCGCCTTCACTCTGTGACATCTCCATCCACCTTCTCGAGAAAGATACCGCCTCCGGCCCTTCTTGGGGCCACGTTGGAAGGATATCCGGCAGCAACTGCTGCCGCATCACCGAAAGGGCTAGAGCGCCACCTACACTAACGGCCAGGTGGAGAGACCGGGTCTTTGGGGACAGGGAACGGGGACGGGCACTGGGAATTAGGGACAGAAGGGATACGCTTCGTTACAGTAAAGCTATTGACCATCCGGCGCGCGTCCACTATAATGGTGTAACACAGGTGTTACACTCGGGCGCGGCCTTCGCGCCGGCGGAAGGATAAGGATTGAGATGGGTGACTACACGGATTACAGCTTTGGGTCGGCCTTCGACGAGCTGAGGGACGAGATGCTCCAGACCCCCGAGCAGAGGGAAGAGTACGAGCGCGCCGTCCGCAGGATGGTGGCGGTGCGCAAGATGCTGATGGCCATCGACGCCGAGAGAGAGCGCCGAGGCATGTCCAAAAACGACTTGGCCGAGCTTGTGGGGATGAATCCTGCGGCAATCCGGCGCCTCTTCACCAGCGAACGGGCCAATCCCGCCCTGGGGACTATCCTGGAGATCCTCGCCGCCCTCCGCATCGAGATCGAGTTCAAGACGCCCTCAGCCGCTTTCGAGAGTGCCGAGGGTGAAGAGACCGCCCGGAAGTCCGATAAGGAGGCTTCCCGTGCAGGCTCCAGGTCGGCGCGCAACGAAGAAGCCGCCTAGTGGGTCCGAAGCAGCGTCTGCCGGGGTCCTGGCACGTACTGTTCTTCCGCCGTCACAAGGACGACGCCCCGAGCCAAACCGTCCCAGGGCGCGAGTTCCTGAGAGGAGAGGGCAGAGATGCTGCACTGAAGCTCCAGACGATCCTCCAGGCCGTCGCTTCGGCTCCCCCGCCCAGTTGGCCAGGCGGCGGGACCTGGGAGGCGATGCACGACGAAATGGCCGGATACTACGAGGCCCGCACGCGGGTCGGGGGCTGGCTGTACCGCCTCTTCTGCTTCCTCGAGCGCGACGTGGAGGGCCTCCCCGGGCCCTCCATCGTCGTCATCACAGGGAGCCGTAAGAAGAACCTCACCGCCTTCCGTCCGGCGGACTATGCCAGGGTTCGGGCGCTTGGGAACGAGTACAAGGCTCGAGTCCCCCGGAGCGTAGTCTAGGAACGCAGAGACAGCCTTGGATTACTTCGAGGATACAGAGTACGGCGTCGACTCGCTCTGGTTCATTCGGGGACTGGAACCGTTCACTGGCCACGGATTGCTCACGTGGCATCACGACAAGGGCTTCCATCTCCTCGCCTTCCTGGACAAGGCTACTCCAGCCACGCCAAGCGCGCTGCCCTTTGGAGAGCACGAGCTGGAGACTGGGCCCAGGCGACTTACCGAGATGCGCAAGGCGAACGAGGGCCACTCTCTGGGCGTCCTCAGGCCCTTCCCCGATCAGCACCAGCTCCACAAGGAGTGGTTCATCCGGCTGACCGAGTATTTCGGTCGAAATGGGCCGAACACGGACGTCTGCTGAGACTTCCGCATATTCGTTGACGTTGGTTTTGACGAGACCGTCCGCCGAGCCTGCACGCGGGGCATCTATCTCTTCGGTTCGGAAGAGGCGATCTTAGACCAATATTGGAACCGCTACGTTCCCGGCCAGCGGATCTATCTGGAGAAAGTACAGCCTCAACGACTGGCAGATGCCGTGATGGAGAACCCCGATCCAGCTAGTCCCAAGCTCACCTTGCGATCCAGGTTGCTGTCTTGAGCCGCTCGGTTGCTCAACTGCTGGTGAGGGACAGTGCGCTAAAACCTGAGTAACAATGGGAGGGCTGCCAGTCTTCATGCACGTTTCCTCAAACACAAGATACGGGGTGTACTATAACGAACATATACCCCCTTTTGGGAATTGGGGTAGCACGGCTGCTGGGGACGGCGCCAGCGGTCCCCAGCAGCCCGCAATAAGAGGAACCTCTTCTACTTCTGCAGAACTCTGAACTGACCGACTATGCCATTCAACTGGTGGGCGCTCGCGGTCAACTGGTGGGCCTGCGAGTCGATCTGCTTTGCCTTCGTAGCCACCTCTTCGGTGGAGGCGCTGCTCTCCTCGGCCACCGCCGCGGCCGATTCCGCCGCCGTGGCCACAACGCTCGCCTGAGAAGCCAGTGACTCGGTGGCCGCCTGATTTTCCTCCACAATCGTTTTGATCCCGCCCACGGCCTCGGCTGCGCCGCGCGCAGCCGTCGCCATCTCCTGGCGGCAGACGCGATCTCCGCCACCTAGCTTACCACCGACCCCATCGACTGGAGGATCTCTTCCAGGGCAGTCCGTGTCTTATCCGCTGAAGCCGAACTCTCCTCTCCTCGCATCGACCCGTTTTCCATGGCCGGGACCGCTTCCCGAGTCCCCGACTGGACCGCTCTGATCAGCTCGGCAATCGCCCGGGTCTCCCTTTGCGAGCGTTCCGCCAGCTTTCTCACGTCTTCAGCTACAACCGCGAAGACCCTGCCGTGTTCGCCGGCACGCGATGCCTCTCTCGCCGCGTTCAGGGCCAGAAGGTTGGTCTGCTCGGCGATCTCGTCGATTGTGTCCACGACAGCGCCGATCTTGCTACCGAGCTTGCCCATCTCCTCGACCTTCCCGGCAGCCTCCAGCACGATTTCCCTGATGCCGGCCATTCTGGCAACGGTCTCCTGTACGGCCCTCGCGCCATCGGCGGCCGAGGCCTGAGACTCGCGGTCCGCGGTGGCGAGGTCCTCCGCGTTGCCAGCCACACTCTCCATTCGAGTTGCCATCTCACCGACGGTCGCCGAGACCGCTTCCACCTGATGGCCCTGTTCGGCAGCCCCGTTCGCGATCGCCTCGATGGCGCCGGAGAGCTGGCCGATGGCGGAATCGGTCGTCTGAGTAGACTTTATCTCTCCCACCAGTTGGCGCAGGCTCAGGATCATGCGATTGACCGCGATTCCCACGATGTCTCGCGATGACTTGGGCAACGCTTCCTGACCAGGTCTCCACCGGCCACCCGATCGGTAGTCATGGCCAGGTCCACCATACTGGACGGACACGGTGCAGCGTGCCGCGGACCTGGCATATAATGGGCTGAAGGGTGTACCCCACCCAAATGGCAGGAGCGCACGCATGGCAACCCTGAGCGAGATACGTGAAGAGGCTAACGCCGCGCTGAGCGCCGGCAATCACGAGCGGGCCCTTTCCCTCGCGCTGCTGATGCAGCGACACTTCCCCAGGGATTACCAGACCCTGGAGCTTCTGGGAAAGATCTACCTCGAGGGGCGGAAACTCAGAGAATCGCGTGACGCTTTTGGTCGGGTGCTGGAGATCGATC
>JAJYKO010000359.1 GCA_021788565.1 Chloroflexota bacterium | reverse complement strand
AAGCGTGGCCGCGCAGCTAGAGGGCGGCCGCCGGGAGGGGTTCGATGGCACGGGGTTCTGCTGGGTGGAGTTGGGCAGGGGCGAGGCTGGCTTTGCGGCGGGGAACTTCTATGCGGAGCCATCCCCGGCGGTGAACCTGCAATCGCCAGGCCGGCTGCTCCACTGGGGAAAGGTGCTCTTCGAGAACTACTGGCTGGGCGACGGCCTGGCCCGTTCCCTCTCCACCCTCGGCCTCAAGCTGGGGGGCCGGTGGCTGGGGATGAAAGTGGACTTGTGAGGAGAGGCAGGACAATGGAAGGGAAGCAGAAGAGGATCGGCGATCTCGCCTTCGAGGGACGCCGCAGGAGGGCGCTAGAAACCCTCGGGCTGGACAGGGACGCGACTGCCGAAGAGATCACTCAGCGCTACAGGGCGCTGGCACGGGAGAACCACCCGGACCACCACCCTGGGGATGCGGAGAAGGCTGCCCGCTTCAAGAAGATCGCGTCGGCCTACTCCTTCCTGATACGGGGCTCAGGGAACGGGGAGGGCGACCCGGCGGCCGTCAAGGTTGAGGATTCCTACGCCAGGTGGTGGTGGGACAACTTCGCCGACGCCTACTAGCACCCTGTCACGCGGATGTTGACCCCCTGGAGTCGAGACTTCAGTCGGTCGTCCGGGTACCGCCCGCTTGTATGATCCCTATCCAGGCTTGTATGATCCCTATCCAGGCTTGTATGATCCCTATCCAGGCTTGTATGATCCCTATCCAGGCTTGTATGATCCCTATCCAGGCTGCTACGTTAGTCTGGGATCAACTTACAGGCAGGCTACCGGGGGAGGGTCGCCGCACTCCGCTTGAGGCTTAGTCCTCGTTGAGGGTAGTCCTCGTGCTTCAGATCGGCGCCCTCGACCGGAGCCTCGTGCTCGAACGGTATCCCGAGACCCTCAGGGTGTTCTCGCATGCACAAGCGTGAGCACAGGCTTCGGCTCCGAGGCTCCCGGCGAGCCCCGAAAGGAACTGGCATGCACTTCGTTGGCATCGACATCGCCTCCGAGACCCACGTTGTGGCCGTGGTGGACGAGTTGGGCAAGGCCACCGTCAAGCCGACTCCCTTCGACGAGGACTCGGCTGGCTACCAGAGGCTCCTTGCCCTCCTGCCCACATCGGATGAGACCCTGATCGGCATGGAGGCCACCGGCCACTACTGGCAGAACCTGTTCGCCCGCCTTGTCTCGGAGGGCTACAGCGTGGCGCTCATCAACCCGATGCGAACCCATAACTTCGCCGCCGAGGACCTGCGCAAGGCCAAGACCGATGCCCTCGACGCCCTGGCCATCGCCCGCTTCGCTGCCCAGAAACACCCTGCTCCCACTCGCCTGCCCGACCTGGCCACCCAGGAGCTACGGGAGCTCCTCCGCCTGCGGGATCGCCTGCTCCAGGACTTCGGCGACCGCACACGCCAGCTCCACCGCCTGGTAGACCTCGGCTTCCCCGAGTTCACCCGCCTCATCCACGGCCTGGATGGCGAGCTGGCCACCGCCATCCTGCACGAATACCCGACCGCGGCCGCCTTCAAGGACGTGAGCGTGGGCAAGCTCGCGGCCCTCACCTACGCCAGGCACCACCGGGTCGGCGAGGACTTGGCCCGTGCTCTCACCCTGGCGGCCAAGTCCTCCGTGGGCCAGCACCACTCTGGGGTCTACCAACTCCAGGTCCACTACGCCTGCGAGGATCTCGACCTGTTGCGCGGCCGGCTTCGTGGCCTCGACGCCGACATCAATCGAACCCTTCGCCAGCACGAGGTCGGCTCGCTCCTAACCACCATACCAGGCATCGGTACCCAGACCGCTGCCCGTCTCGTGGGGGAGCTGGGCGATCCGGCCGGCTTCATCGATGCCGCCCACCTGGCCTCCTACATTGGGATCGTCTCCGGGACCAACTCCTCGGGCAAGCATCAGGTCAAGAGAGCTCGCATCTCTCCCATCGGCAATGCCCGCCTGCGCTCGGCTCTCTGGATGCCCACCGTCACGGCCGTCCGTCACAACCCCTGGTTGCACTCTTTCTACCAGGGCCTACTGGCGAGAGGCAAGCCGTTCAAGGTGGCCCTGGTGGCCGCGATGCACAAGCTGGTCGCCGCGATCTACAGCGTCGCCAAGCACCGCCGGCCCTTCGTGTCCAATATCCCCCTCCAGGAGGTGCCATCTCAAGCTTCCTAGACTTGACTACCTACACGGTATCTGAAGCGTCGATTCCAGGAGTGGTAAATTGGATGGCGACGGAGCACTGGGGAGGGTATGGGAATGAAAGTGAGCTGCCAGTTCGCCCTGTACCCGCTTGGGCAGGAGAAGCTCGGCGAGATCCTCGGCGAGGCGGTACGTGAGCTGGATCAGGTCGGGGTCTCCTATCGGGTGGGCACCATGGGCACGGAGATGGAGGGGGAGGAGGAAGCCGTTTTTCGCGCCCTGCGCACCGCCTTCAGGCGGGTCGCTGGGCATGGCGATGCCGTCCTCGTCGCCACCGTCTCGAATGCATGTGGTGGTTGAGACGCCCCCGGCAGAGTTAGAAATAGGAGTGTGTTCAGGGCGGATTCCCTGGTGCGGGCAGCCGCTAGGACAGTAGACCAAATGCTTGGACTTCGATAGGGAGGAATCAGGCTGGAGGGATAGCCACATGCGAGATAGAGATGTCGTCGCGATAGTCGGCGTGGTAGTGCTGGTGGTATTGCTGTTCGGCTTCCTGGGCGGGGGCATGATGGGCTTCGGCGGGTTCGGACCCGGGATGATGGGAGGGTACTACGGGGGCTTCGGCTATGCTCCCTGGTGGGGGATCGTCATGCTCCTCTTCTGGGCGCTCGTCATCGGCGGTGTCGTGCTTCTCATTGGCCGGCTCGTGCGTCAAGGGAGCCAAACGCCGCAAGGCGGCGGCCGTGAAGACAGCTCGCTGGAGATCCTGAGGCAGCGTTACGCTCGGGGTGAGATCACCAAGGAGCAGTTCGACCAGATGCGGCACGACCTTGAGTAGATAGGGGTCGCACACGACACATTCACAGCTTCTTCACATCCATCGGCTATGATATCTGATCGGATAATCCTAGCTTGTGGCTTGGGCCTGCTGATAGGTTAGAAACCATCACTTGAGGGACGATGCTAGACTTCCTACGCCGAGTCTTCGGCAATACAAAGCCGGCTCCAGTATCGGGGCGCAGGGTTGAGGAGGAAGACCCCAGCGTGACCGTGGAGCGAAGCCTGGCGGGCCTCGAGCGCGAGCTGGCCCAGGCCGACGAGAGCTTGCGAGCGGTCGCCGCCGTGAGGAGCGACCTGGCGGTGCGCCGGGCGCAGGTCGACGAGGCGATTGCCCATCACGCGGGACAGGCGGAGCGAGCGCTCCCGCTGGGGCGGGAGGATCTGGCCCGCCAGGCACTGGCCCTGCGTTGGGAGATGGAGCGGAGGCGCAACGAGCTGGAGGAGAGCCTCGCCGGGGTCGACAGTCAACAGACCGCCCTGGAGGCTGCCCGGGACGCCCTTCGCCAGAAGGTGGAACAATTGCGCGTTCGGAGGGTGGAGATGGATGCACGGCTAGCCGCGGCCGCCGCGCAGGTCCGCCTGCGCGAGGTCATGGCCTCAGTGCCAGGGGATATCGCCGCTGTCACTCGGGCGCAGGAACGTCTTGACGAGCACGTGGGGACGGCGCGGGTTCGGGCGGAGGCGCTGGCGGGGCTCAGTCCCCAAGGCAGCGATGTTGGGAGCCAGGGCGACTCCCTGGAGCGGCAGATCCGCGACCTGGAGCGGGCACGTCGGGTGGATGTTGAGCTGGAGCGCATCAAGCGGGAGGCGCTGGCCGAGAAGGGCGTGAGTGCAGCCGAAGAAGGAAAGGAGTAGACCAGAGATGATGTGTGGTCACGGGCCCGGGCTGCTGTTGCGACTGGCCGAAGATGCGCTCGCTGAGAACCGGCAGCGGCGGGGGGTGGCGTCACCCACGCTTCGGCCTGAAGGCGAGCGTATGGTCGAAGAGTTGCGCCTGCTCTATGCGAGGGGCGAACTCGACCGTGAGACCTTCGTGGAGATGCGGGGCCTTGCCGAGAGGGGCGAGTTGATCCGAGCTGACCTGCTGGAGGCGCGGCACCAGGCCGCGGAGGCGCGAGCCCTGGAGTCACCCGAGGCCAGGGAGGCCGGTATGTCCCTGGCCAGGCTGCTGCGGCAGGAGAAGGCGCTGGAGCTAGCCAGGAGGGATTCGGAGGCGACGGCCGGCCGCCTTGAGGGGCAGATCGCGGACCTGGAGGCGGAGGCCAGCCGCGACGAAGCCGCAGCTCGCCAGATCGTCCTGGTGGACGAGGCTCGGGCTCGTTCACTCCTGGAGCACCGAGAGTCTGTGCTGGAGCAGACGCGGCGGCTGCGCGACAGCATCCATGGGCTGCGCCAGGACATACAGCGGATGGACGATCTGCAGCGGCAGTTGAAGGTGCAGCAACAAGAGTTGGAGGCCGGACGGGCGAGGGCGCAACTCGGCGCACTGGAGCAACAGATCCGCGGGGCCGATCTACGGCAGGCGTGACGGCTGCCCCGTACCGGAAGCCGGGTTTTTTAGCTACATTGTCCCAGCCGCGGCATCACGGCCCTGGCGCATCCTTTCGACAGATACTTAAGTCAGCCTGAGGAGGCCGATCCCTGTGTCAGACGCCCCGATCCTGGATCATCCGACGGCGGAGCCCTCCCTCTTCCTGCCCGAGAACCTGCTTGGTCGCGCCGCGGCCATGCAGGGCAAGCAGTGGGGGCCGATCCCCCGTTGCTGCGTGCTCGATTTCGACGCGGAGCTGGCACCGGTGGCGATGGAGCGCTTTGGTGCGACGGTTCATCCTCACTGGCCCTGCTTCCACACGACCCTCCTGCACTTCCAGGTCGATGGCTTCGAAATGGGGCTGATCGCGGGCACCGTGGGAGCGCCCTTCGCCGTGCTGATCGCAGAGCAGCTCGTTGCCTTCGGCTGCCGCCACATCATAGGCTACAGCTCCGCCGGGGCGGTTTCGGGCGAGCTCCGGTTACCATGCCTGGTCGTGCCCGAAGGGGCGGTCCGCGACGAGGGCACATCCTACCACTACTTGCCACCTTCCAGATACGTACGCGCCCGGGGGGAGCTACCAGGCATTCTTGCGCGGCATGCCGCCCGGTGCGGGCTGCCGGTGCATCGCGGCCTGACCTGGACTACCGATGCCCCCTACCGTGAGACGAGAACCGAGATTGAGCGCCACAGGGCCGAGGGGGTGCTCAGCGTGGAGATGGAGTCGGCGGCGCTGATGGCCCTTGCTGAGGCACGAGATGTCGAAATCGCCTCGCTACTCCACGTCACCAACTCCTTTGCCACCGAGGCAAACGATTTCGAGAAGGGCGAGGGCGACATCAACGAGCGCATTCTACTTTGTTGCATGTCGGCCCTCCGGGTGGCCCTGAGCACCTAGAGAGGTCATGATCGCTCCCTCGATGCATGATGGGATGGACAGGTAGCACCTCTTTGAGGTGACAATCTAGACCGATTCTTTGGGAAAGCCGGTCTACAGGCTGTATCTTCGGACCAACTGGGTAAAGGGATAACTCGCCGCAAGACGTCGTATTCACCCCACCTGGAGGTCGCCGCCCGAGACCCTGCTCGCGCCCGGCCTGTTCAGGGTTTGGAAATGGCTGGGGCTGCCGCGGGTCCGGTTCCGACCATCAGAACGTTCTTCGATGGCAGGTAGTGAGCCTTCAGGGTGAGCGTGCGGGCGTCGGCACCGTCGGTCACTTTGCGGATGATGGTGACGTACATCCCATCCCCGGCTCGCTCGACCCAAAGTTCCTTCCCCGCGGGCCAGGACGCTTCCTCTTGACGTACGGGCGTTTGATCTGCCTTCACCACGTTGGTGATGATAGGGCCGTTGACATCTACCTTCCACTTCGGTTTGGTGCCATAAATGGAGAACTCCAGATTGCTGCCTTCTACCTTGCTCTGGATCAACAGGTAGTTGTCGGTGTTGTTCTTGAACTTGAAGTCCAGGTTGGGGGCGTCCACCGTGGCATCTAGTCCGATCATGCCCTTTGGCTGAACGCCGTAGGCGCTAATCCAGTACAGGTGAGGGTATATCTCGTCGATCTCGTAGCCTGCCCAGAAGATACTGTGCAGCAAGGTAGTGGAGACCTGACAGATCCCGCCTGCCACGGAAGGGACTG
>JAJYKO010000358.1 GCA_021788565.1 Chloroflexota bacterium | reverse complement strand
GATTTGCGCCGAGACCAGCACCCAGCCCGCGTGGCAGATTGCGCCGATGATCTTCCCCTGGTCATTCGCTTCCTTCACCAGATTGAGAACCGAAGGATAGCGACGGAGACGATCCGGCGCCCACCCACCGGGGACGATGATAGCATCGAACTGGCCGGCACTCACAGTATCGGCCTCGGCGTCGACTGTCGCCGGCACCCCATGCTTTCCGTGGTAGGTGCCGGCACTGCCTGTGCCGACGACGAACGCCTCGGCGCCTGCCTCCCTCATCCTGATCAGGGGATACCACAGCTCAAGATCCTCGTAATTGGCTTCCGCCAGGACAGCCACTCGTTTTCCGGTCAGTTCCATCTCACACAGCCTCCTTGCGACTCGTGAAGTCGAATAGTCGGACCCGGACAGCTACCAGACCGGTGTTAAAGCGCGAGCGTAGTCGGGTGCCTCGACGACCCCAGCACCGTACCACTAGTTTATCCAGCCGAGTTCGAGTGGGTCAAACCGCTGTGCGGCAAGGCGCGGCGCGCGAAGCCACGAGAGCTATAATACAGGCGCCGGGCGCTAGTAAAAGAGGTGGAGGGGGCGCTGAATGGCCTACAGGGTCGGGTGTTCCGGCTGGTCCTACAAGCACTGGAAGGACGCCTTCTACCCGCATGGGTTGCGCGAGGCGAACTGGTTCGCGCACTACTCCTCCATCTTCGACACGGTGGAGATAAACAATTCCTTCTATCGCACTCCCACCGAAGAGATCTTCCAGGGGTGGCAGCGACAGGCGCCTCCGAGCTTCGCCTATGCCGTAAAGATCAACCGCTCCATCACGCAGTTCTACAAGCTGGGTCCAAAGGCCCTGCCCCTCTTCCAGGAGTTCATCCGCCGCGCAGAACAGCTTGGGCCAGCCCTGGGGCCGCTTCTACTGCAACTCCCGCCAAGCCTCGGCCGCGACGACGAGAGGTTGGCCTCGTTCCTGAGTCAGTCCGGCACGGGAAACCTTCGGCTCGCGGTCGAGTTCCGAAAGGCAGACTGGTTCGCCGAGGAGGTCTATGCCATCCTACGCGCCCACAGGGTAGCCCTGGCGATCTCGGACATGGAAGGGCTGCCAGTACCGCGGGTAGCGACCGCCCGGTGGGTCTACGCCCGCTTCCACGGTGCGGGGAGCGGGAAGTACGAGGGATCGTACAGCGACGAGCAGTTACGGGGGTGGGCGGACCGGCTGAAAGCACTCGCCCCGGAGGGCTTCGTCTACTTCAACAACGATGTCGGCGCCGCGGCTCCTGGCGACGCTCTCCGCATGAGGGCGCTGCTCACCTAAATCAAAGCGGCGACCAAACCCGCGGGGTCTTTGACTCGCAGTCTCGTACTGGGGCGCCTTGATCCTGCGAGACCCCGCGGGTTTCACCCTGGGTTCGGTCTAGAAGTAGTCGGACAGGTCAGATAGGTCAGACCTGTCAGATTGGCCCCGTCCTTCCCGTTTTGCAACCAAGAAGAGGCGGTTGCCTCTTGCCACCATCATCAACCTATTGTAAGCTGCTTTTGCTGCCGAAAAGGCTGCCTATCTTCCCTTGATTCCGCGCCCGCTTCGCGGAATTCCCCTCTCAGCTGAGACAGGTCTTCCATAACGATTAGCCATGGAGGCACGACCTTGCCGGACCACACTCGCGTGCCGCGTGCTGGTAACCGCCGCGCCATAATACTTGTGCTGCCCCTAGCTCTGATCCTGGTGCTGATCGCCCTGCCTGCAAACGCGTTCTCCGCGCCTTCCCAGGCGGACGCGCATCCGACACTGCGCCTATACGCCACTAGAGAAGGAATGGTGGGCCACGTCACCTCTAACGGGCATCTGATCGTGCCGAACGACCACTTCGTGGCGCTCCCGTCCAAGAAGGCCCTGAACCCCAAGGACGGCAACACGTATCAGGTGCAGCTAACCTACAATGGCAAGACCGTGACGGCCCCGGTCTGGGATGTTGGCCCCTGGAACTACAAGGACGACTACTGGGACTCGCCCCGTGAGATGTTCAACGACCTGCCGCGGTACACCCCGGAGGTCAACGCGGCTTTCTTCAACAACTACAACAACGGGAATGACATGCACGGGCGTCCCGTGATATACCCGGCATCGATCGACCTGGCCGACGGGACCTTCGCCGATCTGGGCATGAAAGGCTCAGATTGGGTGGACGTCACCTTCCTGTGGGTGAATGGATCTGCGCCGCCGCTGGGCCCCGTGCCAACCATAGTCCCGAAGCCAGGTCCCATCCCGAAGCCCATTTTCCAGTCGCAGCAGAAGCAGCAGCAACTGGTATCGGCTCCGCCCCCGCCGCCGACTCCCACCCCGATCCCGAAGACCTGGTACTTCGCGGAGGGCTCCACTAACAAGCCGTTTGACACGTGGCTGCTACTGCAGAACCCCGACCCTGTGCCGGCTAACGTGAAGATAACCTACATGCTGCCGAAGGGCGGCCAGAAGATAGGGTACTACCTGCTGAAGCCGACCAGCCGGACCAGTCTCTACCTCAACGACATCGTGCCCAACACCGACGTGTCGGAACTCGTGGAGTCGGACCGCTACCTGCTGGCGGAGCGGGCGATGTACTTCAACGGAAATGGCGACGACACGAAAGGCGCTATCTCCCCGTCCAACACCTGGTACTTCGCCGAAGGCAGCGCGAACCAGGGCTTCGACACCTGGATCCTGATGCAGAACCCCAATACGGTGCCCACCCACGTAACGCTCACCTTCTACAAAGAGGACGGTACCACCGTCACTCAGAAGATGCTGATCCCTCAGGTATCTCGGGATAGCCTGATGGTGAACCTCGTGGTGCCCAGCGGGTCCTTCGGTACTAGGGTAGAGGCAGACCAGCCGATCATCGCGGAGAGGGCGATGTACAAGGACAAGAAGTCGGGATTGGACTCCGTGGGTGCCACAGCCCCGTCCGATAGCTGGTACCTCGCCGAGGGAAACACTCAGCCCGGCTTCGACACCTGGCTGCTGATGTTGAACCCCAACAACGTCGCGGCATCGGCCACGGTTACCTACATGAGAGAGGATGGATTGCCTGTCACCAGGACTTACACGGTGGGTGCCCACGCGCGCGCGAGCATCTACGTGAATAAGGATGTACCGAACGCTCGTCTGGGAATGAAGATCGAGTCAACCCAGCCTATCGTTGCGGATCGCTCGATCTACTTTAATTCAGGGCAGGCCGTCATGGGTACGACCGCGAGTCCGATACTCTCGAAGCTGTGGTACCTGGCCGAGGGCTCCACGGCAAACCCCTTCTCAGAGAACGTCCTGGTGATGAACCCGGGCAGCACTACCGCCAACCTCACAGTCACGTTCATGAAAGAAGACGGCACCAACGTGGTGAAACAGTACGCGGTGAAGCCGACCAGCCGTTTCACGATCGACGTGAACAGCATTGTGCCGAACAGCGCGCTCTCCACCAAGGTCGAGTCCGACCAACCCATCGTCGTGGAGCGGACGATGTACTTCAACAACTTCAAGTCCGGCCACAACTCCATGGGCATAGCGAAGTAGCGATTCCAACAAGCTTCTAACACCAGTACGCTACACTGTTGGCAGAGGCTCTCGAGCCTCTGCCAATGTTTTGCTCGGAGTGAGGACGCCATGGCCGACCAGAGACGAATACTGGTGGTGGACGATGAGCCAGACCTGGTCCATGCCGTGAGGCTCTACCTGGAGATGGAGGGCTACCTCGTCTTCGCGGCGTCCAACGGCTACGAAGCGCTGGAGAAGGTCAGGGAGAAGCTTCCTGACCTGGTGGTGCTGGATGTGATGATGCCGGAAATGGACGGGTTTGAGACGCTGGAGAAGATCCGGGAGGCGCACAACGTTCCGGTGATCATGCTGACTGTGCGTGGCGAGGAAGCGGACAAGGTGCGAGGGCTGCAGCTTGGCGCCGACGACTACGTGACGAAGCCGTTCAGCCAGCGCGAACTGCTCGGCCGCATCCAGGCGGTGCTCCGCCGCGCGGAGATGCCGCCGCTGGTACCCAAGACCCAGGTGAAAGTGGACGACGACCTGAGCGTGGACTTTGCTCGAAACGAGGTGATCGTGAGGGGGCAGAAGGTCACGCTGACACCGACCGAGCACCGCCTCCTCTATCACCTGATAAGCAACCCCGGTCACGTCCTGACCTACGAGACGCTACTGGCCAAGGTTTGGGGCTACGAATACCGCGAGGAAGCGCACTACGTTCGACTTTACGTCAACTATCTTCGCCAGAAGATCGAGCCCGACCCCGCCAACCCGAAGTACATCCTGACCGAACGGGGCCTGGGATACCGCTTCGTCGACTTCCGCGAGCGGCCGGGGTGACGGAGAGACGGGGAGAGGCAGGGGCAACCGGGGGGAGGGCGAGCCTCCTGGCGAGCCGCCACGTGATGGCTGACCAGGATGCCCCCAAAGCTGGGCGGCGGGGCACAAGACCCCGCCCTACGCTGTGACTGTTAGCCAAAATGAGCCGACTTAGTCTTGGAGAAGCGATACAGCAGGTAGTCAACCTCGTTTCGGTGACCGGGGACCCGGACGAGGTGGTTTCCGCCATCGTCAGTTCGGCGCGCCAAATGATGGCCGCGGACGAGGCGTACCTCCTTCTGCGCGAGGGCAGCAACCTGGTCCTTCGGGCCTCTGACGGCCTGCCGGAGGAGCTGCTTGGCCGGAGCCTGTTCAGGATCGGGGAGGGCATCGAGGGATGGGTGGCCGAACACGGCGAGGCCGTGGCCCTTAGCGATGCCCAGCGGGAGCGCCGGTTTCGCGACATCCCAGGCCGGCTGACCCAGGTGCACGCCCTCGCGGTAGTGCCCATGAAGCTTCGGGACGACGTCGTGGGCATCCTGGCGACGTCCGGATTCCTCCCCTTCCCGCCGGCCGGCAGCAGGCTCACCGGGCTCGAGATCCTCGCCAGCATCGCCGCGGTGACCATGGAAAACGAGCGCCTGCTTGCCCAGGAGCGCCGCCGGCTCCATCAGGCCGAGTTGCTGCTCGAGCTGGCCACCGTTCAGCACCTCGACCTGCTGCCGTTCCTCCAGCGCGTGGCGTACACCGCCGGGGCAGCCCTGGATGCCGATGATACGATCCTGGCGCTCCGCGACGGGCACGGCCGAGAGGTGACCTGCACGGCGGGTTCCTCCAAGACCGCCGACGCATCGCGCCGGCGTGACGCCGCGGCTCTTGGCGTGCTGGACACCGCGTGGGCTCGTCAGGTGATCGCTTCAGGTCAGCCCATACTGCGGGACGACATCTCCATCGATCGAGGCATCCGTTCCGACCTCGGCATCCTCGACAGCCGGAGCCTCGTGGTTGTCCCGCTCCAGATCAAGGGAAACCATCGGGGGCTCCTGATGACGGCCTCCTCGCAGTCCGGCAAGTTCGGGTCCGAAGACATGGCGGTTATCTCGCTGATCGCGTCTCAGGCAGGCCTGTCAGTCGAAAGGTCCGAGCTGGCACGCCAGCAGGTGGAGCTGAGCAGGGAGCAGGCTCGACAGCAGGCAAGCCACGAGTTCCTCGGCCTCGTGTCCCACGAGTTGAAGACCCCTGTGGCGGTCCTGAAAGCGTACATCGAGCTGCTGGCCCGCAAAGCCGAGATCGACCCATCCCGCGCATCGGATCAGGACGTGCTGGGCCGGATGCTGGAGCAGGCGGACCGGATGCTGGCCATGATCGAGCAGATCCTCGACCTTCAGAAGCTCGAGACCGGGCAGCTCGATCTGGAGCTGAGCCGGTTCGATCTGGCGGAGCTGGCGAAACGAGTGACGGAGAACCTCCAGCTCACCGCCGGCAGTCATCATCTCGAGGTAGAGACCAACGGCAGCCTCCCGATTCTGGCGGACAGGCGGAGAATCGAGGAGGTCCTCTTTAACCTGGCCGAGAACGCGGTGAAGTACTCGCCGGGCAGCACCAGGATACGAGTCGTGGTCGACAAGCGGGCCGGCTCAGCGCCTGGAACGGAAGAGGCGGTTGTGGCAGTCGCGGATCAGGGTATCGGCATCCGCGAGGAAGACGTCCCTCGGATCTTCGAGCGCTTCTACCAGGGGAAAAGCGGCTTTCACCACGGGCACGTAGGGCTGGGGCTCGGCCTGTACATAGCCAGGGAGATTGTCGAGCGCCACGGCGGTCGCCTCTGGGTGGACTCCGCGGAGGGCAAAGGCTCTACGTTCACCTTCACCCTCCCCGTCGACAGTGTCGGGTGACTGGGGG
>JAJYKO010000357.1 GCA_021788565.1 Chloroflexota bacterium | reverse complement strand
CGGGGGGATCGAGGTGGTGGACGTGGGGCAGTTGGAGACGAAGGACGGGGTTCGGGTGCGCATCCGCTGGTACTGCGGGCTGGCCCTCTTCAACCAGCTGAGGTGCGCGAAGCTGGTCGGGGTGCTGGGGAGCTAAGGCTGCGTCAACGGTGACCTGACGTCCAGGAGCCTGGGTTGTCCCCTGTAGCGTCGGGGCTCGTCCCCGACGTGGTACCCGTCGCCCACAAGGGGCGACGCTACAAGATGAGGGGACCCGTCGCCCACAAGGGGCGACGCTACAAGGGACCGGCTTCATTCTAGGCGGTTCCCCTATCGACCGCCGGCGTTGAGGACAACGCCGTCTCCCAGGCTTGAGACAACATCTGATCCACGCTGATAAGGCGCTGGGAGCTCGGGGCGACCCGCAGTGAACAGGCATTCCTATCCCTGGGTCGGAGGGTCCGGATCGATGGGGAGATTGGTAATTGCGCCGGGTAGGCCTCGCGGGGCCTGGCCCGTAGCCTGCCACTGGTGAGGAAGGATGCAGATGCCGTGGTCGGCCAGGTCGGAGCGCACCTTGAACATCGCGGCGTGCTCGCGGAAGTCGTAGTGGGCGTGGGTGCGGCGCTCAAAGACGGTGGCGTGAATGAAGAAGGTGCCGGGCAGCAGGGTTAGCGGATTGAACGACACCCGCACCTCCCCCTCCCTTTTCAGGACGATTCCCCTCTCGATGTCGCCCTGGGTATTAGTCGCGTAGCAGTAGGTGCCGTCGGAGCGTACCACCGTCACCCCGAAACCGGCCTTGTGGGCCGACTCCGCGGCGATATAGCCGATGGAGACCACCAGCTCTTCCCCCGTCCTGAAGAGGTACCGTGGGGCACCTTCCGATCCCAGCACCTCCACCTTGGTGATCCGCACGGGCCGCTCGGCAGTGAGATCCTCCGGCGTCGGGGCCTCTTCCGACAGGGAGCGGCCGTGGGCGCTGGTGAACTCCAGGTAGTTGGTGACCACCTGATTCGAGCTACCGATCTCTCGGACGTTCCCTTTGTGAAGCCAGACTATGGTGGAGCAGGTCTCCGTGACCGACGCCAGGTCGTGGGAGACGATGATGATCGTCCGCCCGGCCTTCTGGAAGGAGCGGATCCGGTCGTAGCATTTCTTCTGGAAGGAGCTGTCGCCAACGGCCAGCACCTCGTCCACCAGTAGGATGTCCGGCTCCACGCTGGTTGCCACGGCGAAGGCGAGCCGCATGTACATGCCGGAGGAGTAGTGCTTGACCGGCATGTCGATGAACTGAGCCATGTCGGCGAAGTCGACTATCTCGTCGAAGCGTCGACTCATATCGTTCTGGCGCATGCCGAGGATGGTGCCGGCCAGGAAGACGTTCTCGCGGCCGGTGAGGTCCGGGTGGAAGCCCGCGCCCAGCTCCAGGAGAGCGGAGACGCGCCCGTTGACGGCGAGGGAGCCAGAGGTGGGCTTGATGATGCCGGAGATCAGCTTGAGCGCCGTGCTCTTGCCGGAGCCGTTGTTCCCGATGATGCCGACGGTCTGGCCGGCGGGGACCTCGAAGGAGACGTCGCGCAGGGCCCAGAACTGCTCCTTATCGGACTTGCGGCGCAGCAGGTTGACCATCACCTCCTGGAAGGTGTGGCTCTTGTTGCGGTCTATGATGAACTTCTTGGAGATCCCGTCGAACGAAACAGCGGCGGTCACAGTTCCTCGCTGAAGCGGGGCGAGAGGGTACGGAACAGCCAGTACCCAACCGTCAGGGTGATGCCGGCCTCGACCAGGGCGAACAGGCTGTGCTTAATCGGCGGCAGGCCGTAGAGCAGGGTGTAGCGGTAGTCGGTGATGATGGATGCCATCGGATTAACGACGTAGACCCATCTCCACATATCCATCCCGAGAACCACCTTGTTGGGAATGCGCTCCAGCTGGTAGAAGATCGGCGTCAGGAAGAACCAGGCGGTGATGCCGACCTCCACCAGCATCGAGACGTCCCGGTAGAAGACGTTGACGGCCGAGACGATCAGCGCGACCCCGAGGGCCAGCATCAGCTCGAGGGCTATGATCACCGGTAGCCATAGGACCATGGCGGTGAGCTGGATCTTGAACGCCACGATGAACCCAAACAGCACCACCAGGGTCAGAAGGAAGTTGACCAGGTTCGAGAACACCAGCGACGCCGGCAGCAACTCCCGGGGGAAGTACACCTTGTTGATCAGGGTGGAGTTGCCGACGATGGTGCCGGTGGCGCCGGTGACGGTACCGGCGAAGAAGTTCCAGCCCAACAGGCCGGTGAGCACGAAGACCGGGAAGTTCTCGATGGTAGGCGTGGTGAGGATGGTGAACACGACGGTGTACACCACCATCATCATGAGCGGGTTCAGCAGCGACCAGACGAAGCCAAGGGCCGACTTCTTGTATCGGACTTTGAGGTCGCGGACAACCAGGTTGGAGAAGAGGTCGCGGTAGCTGAGCAGATGGCTTGCGGAGTTCGTCGGGGTGCGCTCCTTCTTGCATTCTTTAGACGCCTTTCCGGCGCCCATACTACCATGAGCGACCTATAGCGTAAAGTCGAAGCGCGGGCTATACTCGCAGACCGGCAGTCTCCCCTGGATAACACTATCGATGAGAGGTAGCTTTCCCTTGCCTCGGAACCAGCGTCTGATTCCAGTACTGTTCGTTCTCTTGATCGCTCTCTTGACCTCCTGGGCGTGGGCCGTCCTCGTCGCCGGGCGAGCACTCCCCTGGCAGGCCGACCGGTTATGGGCGCTGGCGTTCGCGGCTGCTTTTCTGGTAGCAGCTCTTCGAGGGTGGCGATACTGGGCTGACATCTCGAAGCTACCGGGGGAGACTGGGCGCGAGCGGATTGCTCTGGCATGGGGTGCAGGTCCCACGGCCGTTGTGGCCGTGGCGTTCCTTGGAGCCGCCTACCTGTCGAACGGATTCTACGGCTTTCTGCTGCTGCCGTTTTACAGGATGCAGCTTCTGGCGGGAGCCGTTGTCGCAATGGCCTTGCTGGAATCTCTCCTTGTCGCCTCGACCGTGCGGCTACTCGATGACCGAATGCGCGTCCGGTCTGCGCTTATGGTCGCTGTGGCGAGGAGACGATCGGCCATAGTCTGGGTTAGCCTCGTCGCTGTCGGTGCGCTTCAAGCAGCAGCCACCGCGTCGCCGATAGGCGACGATCTTGGGCAATACGCGACGGTCGCTCAGGCCCTGCTGGATGGGAAAGGCTATCCGGTGCATTACGTAGGTGCTGGTTACGTGAGCGCTGGGTTTATGCAGTCCCTCCTCGTCATGCCGATGCTGCCTATGCTGCTCACCATATCTTTCGCGGTCTTCGGCAAGACCCTGGCTGGCGTAGCTGTCGCCTTTGCCGTCTTGAAGGCCGCGCTTCCAGCCGCAGTCTACGCGGCCGCACGGGAGCTCACCGGCAGCAAGATTGCTGCGTACGCGACGGCAATTCTCCTGACGCTTTTTCCCATATATCAGCTTCACGTTGTGAGTGCGCCCGAGCCGGACACCCTCTTCGCCATTCTGGCGCTGTTGGTGGTCTTCCTGGCGGCGAAGGCCCACACCACCATGAGGTGGCCGTTCTGGGCCGCTATGGGGATAGTAGGTGGACTGCTTGCTGAAACCCGTTGGGAGGGCATTGTCTTCGCGAGCGCGGCCCTGCTCATCTTCTGTGCGCTTCAGCGTCCGACGAGGTTGTACTGGGTTCTTCTGAGCCCATTCCTGCTGGTGCTGGCTCCGTTTGCTATCGCCAGCCTCTCCCTCACTGGTAAGCCCTGGTCTACCTCTGTCGGGGCGCTCAGCCCCAGTGCGGTGATGAGCAACCTCACGATCTTACGTGATGTCGCGCTTCCATGGTACGTACAGGCCGTCGGGCTTGAGGCACCAACGCTCGCGTTGTTGATAGTGGCGATGGGACTAGGTGTCGCCGCGACCCTGCTGATGCTGTGGAAGACGAGGCGTCCGCTCGTCTTCGTTCCACTACTGGGGGCAGGATACGTTGTGGCCAGCCTCCTTATTAATCCGGAGGTCTTGAACCCATCCTCACCGGTAGACGTCTTTCGCCACTGGTCCACGGGGATCCCCTACGTGGCTCTTTCGCTGGCGTACGTGATACACAGTGGATATCGAACCGCGGCCCGAAGGTTGGCTTCGTGGAGGGGACTGGCACTGGGGCTAGTTGGAGTGAGTCTCGTCGCGGGTATCATCTACTACGACTGTGAACGGCTGGCCAGACCGGAGTGGCAGTTCGGTGGTCACGCTAGGCTGCTTTGGACAGGCGGGGGCTATCTGTTGGCCGACGTGCTTCGGAATCCGGTTCCCTTGCCCGCGTGGAACGATCCTCGACCGGGTGAGGTGCTTCGTGCCGAGCAGTCCAAGCCCCTCGAGCCGTTCAGCCTCCGAACCACCAACGCGTCCGAGCCCTACGACTGGACTACCCTCATGGTTGCGCTGTTCGGTCTGGCATACGCGGCGTCACCAGCCCTTGCCGGCACCATGGCAACCGGCAAACGCCCCGCGGAGCACCCCGTCCTTGTAAGTGGTTGATCATCGTCTCCAAGTACTGTATATTTGTCCGGCTGTGTAGTGGATGATCTAGCCGCACTTTTGCAGGAGGGGAGCTATGGGCAACGCGGCCGGCTTTGCGGGAGTCCTGGTGGCAGTCACGACTCTGGCAGTGGGCGTCTGGACCTTTTCGCAGACCACCGCCTTCGCGCTTCAGTCCCCATCCGTTTCCGCGGCATCCGTGGCCACACCCGGCAGCTACGAGAGCAGCGATCCAGCAATCACCTACAGCGGGACGTGGACGACGGACAACACGGCTGCCTCGGCCAGCGGTGGCGAGGTCCACTACTCTTCAACGGCCGGCAGCTACGTGACTCTGGAGTTCGATGGTGACGCCGTGAGCCTGATCACTGCGAGGGGGCCGGCCGAGGGCATGGCGAGGGTGACCATCGACGACACGACGGTTGAAGACCTCGATCTATACCAGAGCGGCGCCAAGCAGTGGCAGGTGCGCAAACGCTACACGGTACAGCTCGCTGGCCGCCATGTACTGAAGGTCGCGCTTCGCGGCACCAAGAACGTCCTCTCCACCGGCTACGACGTCGTGATCGACGGGTTCGTGGTCGAGGGTACTGCGGCAACTGCGACCCCGACGGCCAGCAGCACCCCCACTCCCACCGCCTCCTCCACTGCGGCCACCACCTCCACCCCGACGGGAACGTCCACGGCGGCTCCCTCGGCAACGCCGACGCGCACCCCAACGTCCTCCCCCACTGTCGTCCCGTCCGCCACGGTCACGCCCACCGCCACGAGTGCGCCCTCGGGACAGGTTCGGGTGGAGGCGCACGTCGGTTTCCAGCGGCCGGCCGACGCAGCGCCCTCCTCCAGGGAGCAGGTAGTGACCCTGTGGGTGTACAGCGCGGGCGACTGGAACGCCGGCCGGCAGGGAGCCCTGCTGACAGCTAGCTCCACAACCTCCGCCGATGGTACGGCGCTCTTCGCGCTGGATGGTATCGTCCCGGGCACCTACGACCTGCAGATCAAGGGCACCCACACCCTCAGCGGCCTCGTGGCGGGGGTTGGCCTCGCGGCCGGGGCGAACACCGTGCAATTCGGGACGCTTTACGAGGGGGACGTGAACGACGACGATGAGGTCGGCGACGCGGACTTCCACTTCGTGGCCGCTCGATTCGGCCTACGCTCGGGAGAGAGCGGCTTCGACGCGACGGCGGACCTTAGCGGCGACGGCCTCGTGGACATGGAAGACCTCTCCCTCCTGGCGGCGAACTACGGTGCCCGGGGACCGGCGCGGTAACCAGACACACAAAGACACCAAGATCACACCCGGGAAATCCCTGGCGCCTTGGTGCCTTTGGTTATCGGATGGGTTCTGTTCGATTGTTGCGGCCGGCATCGCGGCCCAACTGAAACACGGAGAGGAGAGAGTGCCGAGCTAGATGGCGGCGAGATCCAGGTCTTCTACCCAGGTCTTGGCCTCGTACCAGTAGAGAAGCACCTTTCGGATCTTGGAAAAACGCTCTTCGAAATCCTCGCTCGGGACTATGTAGCAGGGGTTGGGCGTCACCACGAAGTGGTCGTTCACCCACACCAGATTGGACACGCAGTAGCGGCAGTGGGCCCACAGCGGGTTCAGGTCGATTTTGGCGCTCCTCACGTGATAGAAGAGGAAGCTGTCTTTGCCAGGACCCGGAGTGAAGGAG
>JAJYKO010000356.1 GCA_021788565.1 Chloroflexota bacterium | reverse complement strand
CTCGACCTCTTCCAGGATTCTTTTGGCGCCACGCACGTGGCACGCGGTACCCTGACAGACCTTCACCGTCTTCTCTCCCGGAGGGATGAGCCGAAACTGGGCGTAGAAGGTGAGAACCCCGTATACCTCGCTGGGGGAGAGCTTTAAGAAGCGCGCGGCCTCTTGGATCGCCGAGGCCGGCAAATAGCCATAGCGTTCCTGCACTTGCTGGAGGACCGGGATCAGAGCGCCGTGCTGGCCCGCGTAGGGTACGAGGAGATCGTCGATGGGTCCAACTGTGTCCTGCAAAGTAACCACCTCTTTCTGGGAAGCGATGAGTGTTCAGATTCCCCTGCCACAGAAGACACTCCAAACGTCAAGAAGAAAAGCCATAGATGGAGCCTCGTCGCCCTGTCTCGCTCTCTGCGCCTTCCAGATGAGCTCTAGTGTTCCATAACGCGTCTAGGGCAGAACTGTCATGCTGAGCGCAGCGAAGCATCTCCACTTGGTCGAAGAGATCATTCGCTGTCGCTCAGGATGACAGGTCACATCTCCTCTGACCAGACACTCGGGCGGCCCTACGCCCGAGCCACCACCTTCGCCTTCACATATTCGTCTATGGCAGCCGCCGCGCGCTTGCCCGCGCCCATGGCTGAGATAACGGTCGCCGCGCCCGTGACGACATCACCGCCCGCGTACACCCCGTCCCTGGTAGTCTGCCCGGTGATCTGGTCGGCAACGACCGTCCCGCGCCGGCTGACTTCTAGCCCTTTGGTGCTCCTGGGAATCAGAGGATTCGGGCTGGTCCCCAGCGCCATGATGACGGTATCGACGTCCAGCACATGCTCTGAGCCCTCGATGGGGATCGGCGACCTGCGTCCACTGGCGTCCGGCTCGCCCAACTCCATGCTTATGCACTCGAGGCCGCGCACCCAGTTGTTCCCGTCGGCAATGATCCGGGTGGGATTCGTCAGCAGGTGGAACTCGATCCCCTCCTCCTCGGCGTGCTCCACCTCTTCGTGTCTGGCAGGCATCTCGTCGCGGGAGCGCCTGTACACGATGGCCGCCAGGTCGGCCCCTAGCCTCTTGGCGGTGCGTACCGAGTCCATCGCCACGTTTCCGCCGCCCACCACGGCCACCCGCTTCCCACGGATTACCGGGGTATCGTACTCGGGGAACATGTAGGCCTTCATCAAGTTCACGCGAGTGAGATACTCGTTGGCAGAATAAACGCCGTTGCTGTTTTCCCCTGGGATGTTCATGAACATCGGAAGACCAGCACCCGTGCCGAGGAACACGGCGTCATAGCCCCACTCATCCAGCAGTTCGTCAACGGTGAACGCCCTACCCGCGACCATGTCGCAGAGAATCTCGACGCCCAGCGACTTGACGTACTCTACCTCGGCCTGGACTATCTGTTTGGGGAGCCGGAACTCGGGAATGCCGTAGGTGAGGACGCCGCCCGGAAGGTGCAGTGCTTCGAAGATCGTGACCTTATGGCCCAATCTGGCGAGGTCGCCAGCGCAGGTGAGGCCAGCGGGGCCTGCGCCAATCACCGCCACCTTGCCGGCACCTCGGAGTGGAAGGGAGTTGGAATGAGCCCCGTCCCCCGAACTGGTCCCATTCTGCTGGAGCGCCCGGTCCGCGACGTACCGCTCGAGCCGCCCGATGGCGATGGGAGCGCCCCTCTTTCCCACCAGACACCTGGACTCGCACTGACTCTCCTGGGGGCACACCCTGCCACAGATCGCGGGTAGGTTGTTCTTTCGCTTCAGGGCAACGACGGCTGCATTGAGATCGCCTCCCCGCAGTGCGGCGATGAACTCGGGGATGTCCACGTTGACCGGACAGCCCTCCGTGCAGGGGTGATTCTTGCATTGAAGGCAACGGCCAGCCTCCGCAAAGGCCGCGTCTTTGTCGTACCCCAGCGCAACTTCTCTGAAGTTCTTATTTCTCTCATCCGGCGGTTGCGCCGGCATGGGCTGTCGGTTCAGATCGAGCTTCGCCATCAGATCCGCACCTCCACACGCTGCCGATCGTTGGCGCACGAGGTGCACTGCCACTTCTCCATGGCCAGCTTCTCGCTCTCCCTGTACACCTGATTCCTGGCCGCGAGCTCATCCCAGTTCACCTGATGGCCGTCGAAGTCGGGTCCATCCACGCAGACGAAGCGGGTTACCCCGCCGACAGAGACCCTGCAGGCTCCGCACATGCCCGTTCCGTCCACCATGACGGGATTAAGGCTGACTACAGTGGGAACCTGGAACGGCTGCGTGGTTCTGGAGACGAACTTCATCATTGGAATCGGACCGATCGCCACGGTGCGATCGATGAGGCCTGCCTCGCACAGCTCTTTGATCGGCTCGGTCACCAGCCCCTTGCGGCCGTAGCTGCCGTCGTCCGTCGTCACGATGAGTTCGTCGCTCACGGACCTCATCTGATCCTCCCAGAACATCAGGTCCCTGTTTCGGAAACCGATGACCGAGATGACCTTGTTGCCGGCCTCCTTCATCGCCCGGGCGATGGGGTAGATGGTCGCGGTGCCAAAACCACCCCCCACACAGCAAACGGTACCAAACTTCTCCGCGTCGGTCGGAAGGCCCAGTGGTCCGACGAATGTCACCAGGGATTCTCCGGCCTGGAGGGTCGCCAGCTTCATGCTGGTCTTGCCGACCTCCATGAACACCACGGTCACCGTTCCCGCCTCACGGTCGAAGTCGGCGATGGTGAGGGGGATACGTTCGCCCTCCTCGTCGATCCTCAGGATAATGAATTGGCCCGCCCTGGCCTTGCGTGCGACGAATGGAGCGGAAACTCGAAACAGGTGGATGCGGGGAGCGAGATCCTCGCGATAGACGATCTGGTACATCAACCCAACTCCTTCGTGAGCACCCGGCAAGCCAGTGGTGAGTGACGAGTAATGAGTGTTGAGTAAGGCATCCACTCAACACTCATTACTCGTCACTCACCACTCGTTCCGCCGGGCTCTTGCCATTCGGTTGGCAATCAGTGCGGCCGTCGCACCGGCTCCGATGCCGTTATCGATGTTCACAACGACGAGACCTGGTGAGCAAGTCTGAAGCATGGACATGAGGGCTGCCACACCCTTCCCGCCAAGTCCGTACCCAACGGATGTGGGAAGGCCGATGACCGGGACGTCGACGAGCCCCGCCACAACCGACGGCAGAGCCCCGTCCATGCCGGCCGCTACGACCACGGCGTCGACTCCGGCCTCCCTCAACCCCTGCAGGGGCTCGAAAAGTCGGTGGATGCCGGCCACGCCGACGTCGTACACAGGGTAAGCGTCGCATCCCATCTCCTCGGCCAGGATGCGCGCTTCCTCGGCGAAAGGAACGTCGGAGGTTCCGGCGGAAATCACCCCGATTCTGCCGCCCGTGCGGGGCAGGTGAAATCCATGCCGCTTGATCACTACCATTCTGGAAGGGGAATGCTCGAGGATGTCACTGTCGCCGAACACGGCTCGCAGCTTCAAGACAAGGTCTGCATCTACCCGGCTGATGATGGAGCGGCCCGTGCTGTCGACGAACCTGCGAGCAATGCTCAGTACGTCTTCGTGACGCTTGCCCTGAGCTAGCAACACTTCCGGCACTCCCTTGCGGTTGTCCCGGTTCAGATCGGGCCGGGCGAACTCTATGGAAGTGCCGTCCTTCTCAATCGCCGGCCCGTCTTGGGAGGATCGCTGCTCGTTACCCTTTTGCGCCATTGGCTCTCTACGTGGGGGATTAAATGGTGGCAGTCCCACGAAGGATTATACCTCAGGAACCAGCCTCGTACAATCACCAATCACCAGGTATTTACCACATTTAACAAATGAATGCTACCTTACCTCGATGCCGGCAATCCGCTCCAGGGGCTGCACCAGGGAAACGATGTCGTTGTTTCCGAGACCAAGGCCTTTGCCCTCAGCAAACAGCTGCTCCGCAAGCCCGCCCATCAGTAGTCTCACCGAGAGCTCCTTGCCAAGGCCCGTGATCAACGAAAGGTCCTTGCACAGAATCCGGACATCGGTGGCCGACTCGAACTTTCGCTCCAGCACCATCGGCACGGTGCGGTTGAACATCTCGCTCGCCCCGAAGCTGGTTCCGATCACGTCCAGCAAGACTCGCGGGTCGGCACCCGCCTTGGCGCCAAACACGAGCGCCTCCACGGCAGCGGCCGTGTGTATTCCTACCAACAGCTGGTTGGTAAGCTTGACCACGCTGCCGGTCCCCGGGCCACCCACCAGCACCACCTTGTCGCCGAGGGCATCGAAGACGGGCTTCGCTCGCTCGAACGCCTCGGCCTCGCCCCCGACCATGATCGTCAAGGTACCTGCCTCGGCTCGGGGCACTCCGCCGCTGATAGGGGCATCCAGGAAGCCAGCTCCCTTCTCCAGGGCAGCGGACAGCATCTTGAGACTGGTGGCGGGAGCGACTGTACTATGGTCTGCCAGGATCTGACCCTGCCTGGTCGCTTGAATGATCCCGTCGGGACCCAGGTAAACCTGCTCCACCGCTTCCGGTGCCGGTAGGCAGGTAAGCACTACATCGGAGGCGTCCGCGACGGCAGCGGGCGAAGAAGCTGGGGTCGCCCCCATCGCGGCCAACTCCTCAACGGCCCCTCGACTCCTGTTATGGACGGTCAGGGTGAATCCATGTTTCAGCAGATTGATGGCCATCGGCTTTCCCATCTTGCCGAGGCCAATGAAGCCAACTCTCATCCGCGCGGCGCCTCCTGAACGCGTCGATCCCGCGGCTTTCACCGCGGGATCCTTGAATGACGGCATTATACCCGGTTTGGCACACGCATTTCGTGGCCCGGTTCCTCGTCGCTATTCTCGCGTGAGCCCATTCGCGGTTTCGGAATGGTCGGAAGTTTCCGCTGCGCAATCCTGCCCAGACCATGACTTGGCCCCATCAACCTCTTCATCCCCACCGCTCACAGTGGGCTCGTCAGGCGGGGATTCGCTCAACACGAGTACCAGAAAGACGAAGACCGGCACCAGGAAGGCGAGCCCACCGGGAACCCACATGATGAGTCCCGCCAGCTGCTGATCCTGCAGCACAGAAATGCCCCAGACTCGAGGCACGTGCTCGTAGTACGAGTAGAGGGGACGAGGGGCAAAGGTGAGCAGCGCCCCGATCAAGGTTCCCACCAGCATTGGCGGCAGAAAGTAGACCACGCCAGCCGCATAGCTAAGGCGGCGCCGCCCGCCGGCAGGGTGGATCACGGGCCACCAGAACAGCAGCGCGGCGCCGAGGAAGATGGCGTGCTCCAGGTTGTGGGTTAGTGTCCGCCCCTGGGCGGCATCGTAGAACCGGGGTATGTGCCAAACGGACTCCACGAGGCAGTACAGGGTGACTGCCACTGCTGGGTGCGTCAGGGTGCTGAAGACGGTGTGAATCAGACCGGGCGCGAACAGCCTTCCCACTCCCACCCTGATGTCGCGCGGAAAGGCCCACAACATCGGGAGCAGAGGAGCGCCCAACAGCAGCAACGGCGCGGCGAGAAGCATAAGCAGCAAATGCTGAATCATGTGAATGAAGAAGAAGAGGTCGTCATAGACTCCGATGGGAGACAGCAACGCCACCCAGATAGTGGCGAGACCAAGCAAGAAACACCATAATCGCCAGGTGGGCAGCACTGAGTGGGAAGAACTGTGTCGCTTGATGCGCCACCACCCCGTCAGGTAAAGACCGACCGAGAGGGCAATCATGGAGATAACGGTCGGATCCCAATCCCACGACCGCAAGAACGCCGAAAGCTCCGCGCTCAGTTCTCCAACCCCCTAATTGGCCTCGGATATCAGCGGGCGCATTTCATTGATCAACTGGTCGGCGTTGAACTTGTAGCTCGGGATCAGAGTCCGCTCTCTCCCTTGAGCATCGATCAAATAGACGGCGACAGTATGCGATACTTCGTAGGTCGCGCTAATGCCATTCCGGCCAAGGATCGGGGTCGCGCGTGACACACCTATGGCATAGGCGCTCCACACCTTCTCCAAGCTGTCGTGGCTACCAGTAAGATAGTTCAGTTTGCCCCGCAGGCCCTGGGTATTCAGGTACTCATCTATGCGCTGGACGGTATCCCGCCGCGGATCGACGGTCACGGCCACAAATTCCAGCTTCTGGCGGGCGTCGCCCAGCTTGTCGTACGTCTGACGAAACGTGTTAGCTATGATTGGACACACATCCGGGCAGCTAGTATACAGAAAGGTAAGCGCAACCACCTTGCCACGATACCGGCTCAGGCTCGCTATCTTGCCGTCCTGAT
>JAJYKO010000355.1 GCA_021788565.1 Chloroflexota bacterium | reverse complement strand
ACAAAGCTGTCCTTGCTCATCATCAGAAAGATGACACCCGTGATGATCCCCAGTACGTAGCTGAGAGCGCCCGCCAGGCTCGGCGTCATACCGACGTCTACCTGAGTGCCTGGAGTTACGTTGCTGCTGTTCTGCTGCATCAGATTCCTCCTTATCTCTTTCTGTTCTAAGCCTTCGATCCTCTTGTCAGGTTCCGATTGAGCCCACAAATCGGCCACGGGCTGGGGGACAGGGCAATGGGAGGCGAGTCATGCCGTTGTCGCCAGCGGTGAAGGATCCTGGAATGTCCCGCACGTGCATTTCTGCGCGTGGCGAGGGAATGAGGACCTCGAGCATCCGCGTGCAATGAAAACACAGGGCCGGGGGCTGGCGCGTCCCACTAAAGTGTGAATTTAGCTGGGGAAAGGAGAAGGGGGGACGTCTAGACCAGGTGAAGCTCCCGCGCCCGGGCAATGGCCTGGGTACGGGACGAGGCGTCCAGCTTGCGGAAGAGCCGGTAGACGTGGCTCTTGACGGTGTCTTCGGCGAGCGACAAACGGGTGCCGATGGACCTGTTGCTCTCCCCTTCGGCCACAAGCCTCAGGATCTCGACCTCGCGCGGGGTTAGGGTTTCGCCAGTCCGTGGGATTGCCGCCGGACGAGCCTTCGCCCCCGCGTGGTACTCTCTCACGAGCCTCGCGATCAGGCTCGGCAGCACCCCTCGCCGCGCCGCCAGTTGGAGCAGCGGCTCCATGAGAGGCCCATCGATGAATACCAGCCCGGGCAGTCCCTTCTGCGACCAGTCCTCGAGCACCGGGGCCAGCCTGGCGATGGCAGCCTCTGGCCGCCCTCGCTCGAATGAAAGCCTGGCAATGGCAAGGGAGGCATTCCCAAAGAATACGGAGTGAGGAACTGATTCCGCCAACTCCGCCGCCTGACGGAAGGCCAGCTCCGCGTCGCGGTACCGGCCCTCCGCCTGCGCCAGCGATCCCCTCATCAACGTCCTCGCGTACGCGCAGACAGGGAGCTCACCCGGAGCCTCCGCCAGGCACATCCTCCTGTACACCTCACGGGCCTCCGGCAAACGCCCCTGGGCCAGATATGCCTGCCCCTGGAAGCGAAGGTACGCCGCGATATAGGTCCGTATCATCTCCAGCCGCTCCCCGAAAGAGAGCAGCCGCTGAAAAGCCCCCTCCGCTGCTTCATAGTCCCCCCAGGCGGTGTAGACAACCACCAGCGCAGCGGCCCCATCCGTTTCATTGGGGGTGAAGACGCCCAACTGGTCCGCCAGGGCCAGGGCGCGTTCTCCGAAAACGACAGCGGCTTTCAGATCGGCTTTCAGCACGTGGAGAAACGCCCTCTGGATATCGACGGTGACGTGCAGTGGGGTGGGAGCGCTGCCGAGATACCGATCGGCCCGACGGCATATGCGCTCGAAATCCCTGAGAGTGCCTGGTAGGGCCAGATATCCCGGGTATAGTTGCCTGATCAAGGTCAGAGTAGCGGTGGGCTCCTGACACCGATCGGTCACGGCGACAGCATCCTCAAAATCCTGGGCCGCCTGGGACCAGGTTCCCCGGAGATATCCCAGGAAAGTCCTGGCCATGTGGTTCCGGACCTGAACCTCCGGCGGCAAAGGGAAGGAGAGGGACCGAGTGGTCAGGCTATCCATCCGTCCGTAGTCGCCCCGCATGAGAGCGGTATCTGCCAGCTCAGCCAGGGCCTCGCCCTGCCCGGTCAGGTCACCGGCCATCTCGAACGCCTCCAGCGCCCTCTGAAGGAGCCCCTCGGCGGACTCGGCGTCTCCCCTCTGCCACATGCACGCGCCCAGCAGGTATAGCAGGCGGGGACGGCTATCCCTGACCGCGGTAGGTAAGTACTGGATCCAGCCCTCCAGCGCTTGGAGCAGCCCCTGGCTGAGCAATGACGGTCCGGCCTCGACGATCAGGTCGGCTGCCCGCTCCCACTCGTGTGCGGCGCACCAATGGACGATGGCACGGCTCGGAACCGCTTCCACCTGGGCCGCCCTGCAGTGCAGTTCAGCCACCCGACCGGGCTGTTCCCGCAGCAACTGTCCGCGCAGAAATTCCCGTAACAGGTCGTGGTAGCGGAAGCTCGTTCCGTCTTCGCCGATGCCCTGAACAAAGAGGCCCCGTCGCTGGATCTCTTTCAGCGTAGCACCCGCCTCCTGCTGCCCGGTAACCGCTTCGCAGGCCAGGGGCGTCAACTCATCGAGGATGGAGGTCTCCAGCAGGAACGCCTGGATAGCCGGGTCCTGTTGCTCCAGCACCTCGGAGGCGAAGTAGTCGAACAGAGGCGCGGTGCCGCCACGGGGGAAAGCCGATACGAAATCGTGGCGTGCTTGTGGGGTCTCCGCCTGTTCCAGCAACCCGGCCAGCATCCTCAGTCCCGCGGGCCAGCCTTCGGTGCGACTGTGGAGCAGCGCCACTTCCTCGGGGGTCAGGGCAGGGCCGGGCCGCCGATTGAGAACAACGGCCGTCTCCTCCATCGTGTACTGGAGTTCACGCAGTCGAAACTCGGCGAGCTCTCCGCTCGCCCTCAGACGTGCTATCGCCAGCGGTGGATCGTTGCGGGTGGAGACAACCAGGTGCATCTGGGGGGGCATGTGCCCCAGGAGGTAATCCAATGCCTCGTAGACGCCGGGTGACCTGATCGCATGCAGATCATCGATGACCAGGCCAAGGGCGTGAGGCCCGTCCTGGAATACGGCATTGATCAGCAATCCGATGACGCTTCGAGCCCGGGACTCCGGGCTAGCAGTTTGGTCTCGAAGCGATTGCCCTGCCAGGAAAGTCTGTACCGCGGAGGTGCAATCTGGAGCAACCTGCTGGAGAGAGGCGATGAGCGCCTGGAGGAACTGGGGCGGGTCGTCGTCGCCCTGGTCCAGGGAGAGCCAGGCCAGCGGAAACCCACTGAAGCTCGCCGCGAGACCGGCCAAGAGGCTGGTCTTGCCATAGCCGGCGGGCGCAGATATCAGCGTTAGGCGGCGTGAAGCTACCGCTCCCCGAAGCGGATCCAGCAGCCGAGGTCGGGGGATGAGGTCGGAACCCATGACCGGGGGCTGGAGCTTGGTACGCGGCAGCCAGGCCCGAAACTGCCATGACTCAAGTGCATCGTGAGCACCCGCACCGCCATGAAGGCCGTCTGGGGTCTCGGGCTCCCCGAGCTGAGGCGCGAGGACATGATCCCATGTCACGAGCCTTAAAGATTGCGTGGAGGGAAGCTCCAATCCTCGAAGCTCCTTGCAGGTGTGTTTCCAGCAGCATCATGGGAAGGCATGCCGTTAGCTACATTAACATTATCTCACATCCACCTTCGTGGTTGTCAACCACGGTTTAGATGATGCAGGGACCGCTCTTCTCATCGCTCGAGCAATTGCTCCTTGAATTTGGGTGTTCTTGAGGCTATTTTCGGTCTATACTGGTGCCAGCACCTGACGGGCTGACCAAGTCTCGGACTCCGGCAGTCTTCCTCACTAAGTAAGCCCTGCTCTGCTGTGGCTTTCGCTTGGATCAAGCAAGCTGTTGAGGGATGCGCCGCCCAGGTGAAGCGAGCAATCCGAGCTTGCTGCCAACGATATGTGGTCACTGGAGATCAGCCATGAGTGTAAGCCACCAGGCATCCGAACGCGGAGAAGGTCCCCTCGTCACTCGACGACAACTCCTCAAGTGGGTGCCCAGCTTCGCGGCCGTCGCGGCTGCGACGTCCGTTACCCCTGAACTCGCGCTGGCCAGTCCTTCTATCGATGTGTCTTCGTCGCCAGCGGCAACGGCCATAGAGGCCGCGTTGGGCAGCGCTATCATTCTGCCTTTCCGCACGATATCAGACGCTACCAGGGACTGCGCCCAGAGGCGCAACGCATACGGGTGCCAGAACACCTCGAGCTCAAGCGCCCTGGAACTGGTCCTCGCAAACACCAATCTCTCGGAATCGAGGCTGGGCCTGGGCAACTGGCCCCTTCTGGACGAGTCAGAGGATCCCAACCTCGGCCATTTCACCTTCCCGATCTCACCGTACGACGTCACCGCCGACGACGGCACTCAGCAGTTCTTGCTGTGCTCCAACAGCCAGATCATCGCCAACTTCCGGGTAGGTGGCTACCTCGAGCTGGCCCAGAGGCAGATGTTCGACCGGGCCATCTGGGCGATGCAGCAGGGCAGAAACGGCACGGCGATCGTGGAGTTCGACAGGCCGGTACCTTCGGCGAAAGTGGAGCGAATCGTCAAACTGCTCTGCTACTACGGCGTGAAGATCATCATCTGGGGAAACGAGCTTAACGACCCGAGCACACCCTGGAGAGACAACCTTCCAGCCCTGTTCGACATCCTGTCCACGGCAAACAACGTGAGGAATGTATACGGGCTAACCAGCGTCGAGCTGTCCCTGCCGGGGCTGGCGTACTTCGGGCACGGCGAGTACCTCCAGAAGATGCTCTCGACCTTCAGGGACCTTCAGCGCACGAAATTCCCAGCTGCCCCCAACGACTTCCCAGTTCAAAGGGTCGCCGATCACTACTACGGACCGGTCGACGGCCTCCTCCAGCGTATCCAGATGATCAGGGGCATAATGGCCGCGACAGGAGTGACCCAGCTCAAGTACGACCTGACGGAAATCGGAAATCCAACGCTCAGCGACAGCCAGCAGCGGGCGAGCGATCAGCAGTTGGCAGACGGCTACATACCTCAGATTGCCTCGATCGCGATCGCTTCCAACCAGGTAGACCGGATCGACTACTACTCTCTCCTGGACGCTTCCGACGACCACTCGTTGATGCGGGTGCAGAACGGCCGGTTGGTCAAGAAGCCCTCCTATCAGGCAGTCGTCGTGGCGGCGAAGCTGCTGGCCAGGCTGACTTCACTCACGGTGACGGACCAGGGGAACCAGACCCGGGTGGACGGCAGGCGATCCGACGGCATCGCCTTCCAGATCCTGTGGTCAAAGGTGAACCAGGACCTCTGGGCAGATGTGCCGAAGGGGGCGCGGGTATTCAACGCGCTGGGCCAGGAGATGCAGCCGCAGAGGCCCAACCAGATCCTCCTGGAGCGGAGCCAGCTTCCGGTCCTGGCCGGTCCGGCCAGAATCGTGGTTACCCAGTTCGGATAGGATCGGGTCCTCTCCAACAGATGGCAACTGTCATGCTGAGCGATAGCGAAGCATCTCCTCGTGGCCGGAGAGATCCTTCGCTGACGCTCAGGATGACCCCGTCGGCCGCTCGGCGCCGGCGCGCTACTCCGGCTTTCCCCTGATAGTCGTGACCACCTCCCCCGTGGACGGTCTCTCCCGCGTTCCCCCCGCGTGGTCGGCCTGCCACCGATGTCGCTCCCTGGCCGAGTCGGGGATCAACATGACGAGCGGGATCGTCAACTGGAGAAACAGGGCAGACACGAAGAACAGCGTCCGCATTCCGGCGGCCTGGTCAGGGAAAAAGGACAGCACCAGCACCGTCGCACTGACGCCCATGATGCCTCCCGTGATACGGAACATCCCGCGCAGCCCCGTGATCGCCGCTGCTCTACCGGGCAACAAGTCGATCGAGGCATTGTTGGCCGCGGGAGTCGCCAGCCCCATCCCCATGCCCGTGATCGCCACCTCCACAGCCACTACCCAGAATCCGTCTAACTCAAGTGGACCCAGATAGACGCGATTCCACCCCTGGCTGAGCAGCAAGAGGCTGAGGCCCAGGATCACGGCGCCGGCGATCATCGGCAGCCTGTAGCCGAAGCGCAGTACGTAGAGGCTGGCGACGGCGGCAACGGCGGTCAGGGCTATGGACCGAGGTGTCAGCACGGCTCCGCTCAGCGCCGTGCTCATGTGGTACTGCACGACCGCGTAATAGGGAACGAAGGAGAGAAGGCCCAGAACGCTCATCCCATAGATGAAGTTGAAGAGGTTGGCCGGCAGAAATGGCATGCGAGCGAGCAGCTGCATCTCGACGATCGGGTGGGCCGTCCTGCTCTCCTGCCGAAGAAACATGACGAAGAGAACGAGCGAACCGACGAGGAGCGCCCAGAAAATCGGTGATCGCAAAGCAGTGGTATCGGTGCCTGCCATGGTCATGGCCAGCATCATGGATAGCACTGCCCCGGCGTACAGGGCAAGGCCTGGGAAATCGATGGGCTGTCGCTCGACAGCCCGCCGCTGCTTGCGCAACAGCAGCTGCGCCCCCACGAGCACCACCACGCCAATCGGGAGGTTTATGAAGAAGATTTCGCGCCAGGACCAATTCTGGATGATCCACCCGCCCAGATTGGGACCGATGATCC
>JAJYKO010000354.1 GCA_021788565.1 Chloroflexota bacterium | reverse complement strand
CCCTTGACACGCCCCCATAGCCCGGCCCTCCACGGGGCCATGCGTTTCTCGCCGCGCTGCTCCATGAGATCGTAGAAACGGGCAATTCGGTCGTATCTGGCCCGAGTGCGGGCGGTGTTCTTCATATCCGGCTTGCTCATTCGATCGTCACCCTTCCAAGATCTGCTTCATCTCGTAGACTGCTCCCCGCTGATCTCCTCATTCTGCCCCACTACTTGACAGGCTACCCACCGCCATTATATCATTATCCATCGATACAATGATATGAGGAGGCGCCGATGTTGACCGCCGAGGTCCAGTCCCTCGCCCTGAAGGCCAAGCTCTTCCGGGGCTTCGCCGACCCCTCGCGCCTCGCCATCCTGGAATCCCTTCGCTCCGGCCCCAGGAGCGTTGGTGAGGTGGTCTCCGCCACCGGTTTCGCCCAGTCCAGCGTCTCCACTCACCTCGCCTGCCTCTACGAGTGCGGGCTGGCGTCCCGCAGGCAGCGGGGCAAGTTCGTCTACTACAGCCTCAGCGACGAGCGGGTGGAGGCCCTTCTCCGCATGGGCGACGAACTGCTCGCCGAGGTGGCGAGGGGCGTCTACGAGTGCACCCGCTACGAGACCCCGGGCGCGAACACGAGCGCGAGCCGACGAGATGAGTGGAAGAACTCATGATCGAGCAGACCACGCCGACGAGCCTGCGCGTGCGACTGCGGCCCGCGGACGGCGCCGACCCGGATCAGCTTTGGCAGGCGGTGCATACCCAGCTTACGCGCCTGCTCACCGAGCACTCACTCGGCCACGTCACGGTCGAGCGTGCCGAGGAGCCGCCGGAGCAGTCCCCCGGCGGCAAGTACCGCGAGGTCATCCCGCTAGGCCAATCTTAGGACTACACGAGAAATGCAGATTCACACCAACACGAGAAGACGCGCCCTCTTGTACCGTTCGCTCCTGGGCCTCCTCCTGATAGTGGCGCTGGACGGCCTATCCAAGCTCTGGGTCGAACGGGCGCTCGCCCTTCACCAGCCCGTCCCGATCGTGGGAGACCTCTTCCGTCTGACCCTGGGCTACAACAGCGGCGTGGCCTTCGGCATCTTCGCCAACAGCGCGGGGTGGCCGGTTCTCCTCTCAGGCATAATCATTCTGGCCTTGCTGGTCTGGACAGCAGGAGCCCTTGTGGCGAGCAGGTTTCCGCCGGCAGTCCCCTGGTCTCTCCAGTTGGTTCTCGGCGGCGCCATCGCCAACTTCGCCGACCGGCTGCCGGACGGCCGGGTCACCGACTTCCTGGATGTGGGCCTGGGAGCGAGCCGCTGGCCGGCCTTCAACCTGGCCGACAGCTTTATCGTGCTGGGTGTCATCGCCCTGACACTCGTGCTGCTCCTCGGGAGGGGCGAGATGGAGGTGAAGTCGTGAGGCAGAGGGCTCTGGTATCACTACACGGCGAACTTCAACAGAGTGTGAGGTTAGGTAAATGACTCAGGCAACTGCTAAGGAAGAGATGGAGGTCCGGGTAGCCAACCTGGACTGCGAGCACGACGCCGCGGCCATCGAGCGCGGTCTGCAGGACTTCCGCGGCCTCGTGGAGGTCAAGGTCTACCCCAAGTCCGCGAAGGTGCGTCTCGCCTACGACCCCGCCGAGACCAACCCTGAGGCAGTAAAGGAGAAGCTCACCTCCCTCGGCTTTCCAGTCCAGAAGGGGCTGGAGATGGCCGAGCAGCCGAAGGTGTGGCGAAACCCCAAGGTGATCACCTCGGTGACCTCGGGCGTCCTGCTGGCCCTCGGGTGGGTCCTGGGCCTCGGCGGGCTCACCCCTCCCTTCACCACCGGCATCTTCGTGGTCGCCATCCTGATCGGCGGCTACTACTTCGGCCGGGAGGCCGTCGAGGAGCTCCTCTTCGAGCGAGAGGTCGGCATCGAGCTCTTGATGAGCGTCGCCGCCATCGTCGCCGCCCTCATGGGGGAAGCGCTGGAAGGGGCGACGCTGGTCTTCCTCTACTCCATAAGCGAGGCCACCGAGGGCTATACCGAGGAGAAGACTAGGTCGGCCATCAAGGCCCTCATGAAGCTGGCCCCTAAGGTGGCGCTGGTGCGCCGGGACGGCGTCGAGCGGGAGATCCCAGTGGAGGAGCTGGGGGTGGGGGACGTCTTCATCGTCCGGCCGGGGCAGTCGATAGCCACCGACGGCGAGGTGCTGGTCGGATCCTCCAGCGTCAACCAGGCGCCGGTGACGGGCGAGAGTGTGCCAGTGGAGAAGGCCCCCGGGGACGCGGTCTTCGCGGGCACCATCAACGGGGAGGGGGCCCTGGAGGTGCGGGCCACCAAGACCTTCGCCGACAACACCATCGCCCGGATCATAACGATGGTCGAGGAGGCCCAGGAGAAGAAGGGAAAGAGCCAGAGGTTCATCGAGCGGTTCGGGGCTCGCTACAGCCCCGCGGTCCTCGCCCTCGGCGTCCTCGTCGCCGTGCTTCCCCCTCTCCTCCTCGGGGCCGACTGGTTCACCTGGATCAACCGGGCGACCGTGTTCATCGTGGCCGCCGCCCCCTGCGCCCTGGTGATCTCCATTCCCATCACCCTGGTGGCCGCTCTGGGCACGGCCGCCCGCAACGGCGTCCTGATCAAGGGCGGCATGTACGTCGAGGAGCTGGCGAAGGTGAGGGTGGTGGCTCTGGACAAGACGGGGACCCTCACCCGGGGCGAGCCGGAGGTGACCGACGTCCTGGTCTGCCGGGACGGCGGGGAGAAGGCGGCATCGCCTCAGGAGGTGCTGGCCATAGCGGCGGGGATCGAGCGCCGGAGCGAGCACCCCCTGGCCCGGGCGATCCTGCGCAAGGCCGAGGCGGAGGGGGTCATGCTCACCGAACTTCAGGACTTCCGATCCCTGACCGGGGCCGGCGCCTCGGCCCGAAGGAACGGCACCACCCTCTACGTGGGCAGCCCCGACCTCTTCCACTCACGGCTCGGGGTCTCCCTGGACTGCGCCGGGGACGACGTGAACGGCCTCCAGGCCGAGGGCAAGACAGTGGTGGTGGTCGGCGATGAGAAGGCCCCGTGGGGGCTGATCGCCCTGCGGGACAACATCCGGCCCAACGCCCGAAGGGCCATCGAGGCGCTGCACGCCGCGGGAGTCGAGAAGGTGGCGATGCTCACCGGGGACAACGAGCGCACCGCTCGGGCCATCGCGGCCGAGCTCGGCATCGACGAGGTGTACGCCGAGCTGAAGCCCGAGGACAAGGTGGCAAAGGTGCGGGAGCTCTCGGAGCGGTACGGCCACGTCGCGATGGTGGGGGATGGGGTGAACGACGCCCCGGCCCTGGCCGAGGCCACGGTGGGAGTCGCAATGGGGGCAGCCGGCACCGACGTGGCGCTGGAGACGGCGGACGTGGCCCTGATGGCCGACGACCTGGAGAAGCTGGCCTACGGGCTAAAGGTCGCCAAGCGGAACCAGTCGGTGGTGAGCCAGAACCTGGGCTTGTCCGCTGTGGTGATCGGCGCCCTCGTGGTCGGGGCTGTGGCCGGCGCCTTCACCCTGCCCATCGCGGTGCTGGGCCACGAGATCAGCGAGTTCGTCGTGATCGGCAGCGGCCTCAGGATGCTGCGCTCGTAAGGAGGATTGGATGAGACTGGACCCTCTCCCCGAAGTCGAGATCTTTCACCTGGCGGCTTTCCTGGTGGCGGCCCTCTTGAGCCTTCCGGTCTCGATATGGGCCTCCGGGCACCTATCGGTTCCGGTTAGGCCCACCTCGGTGGGACTATACCTTTATCTCCTGGCCGCACTGCCCATCTGGATCGCCTGTTTCAACCTCGCTCGGCTGCTACGTAACGTCTGGAGGAGCGCGTATGTCGCGTGGAACCATTCTGGTCGCCGAAGATGAGGCCAAGATCGTCGAGGTGCTACGGCTCTACCTGGAGCGAGATGGCTTCCAGGTGGAGGCAGCATCAGACGGCGCCGCGGCCCTGGAAGCCTTCCGCAGGAAAGTGCCGACCCTCGTGCTCCTGGACCTCAACCTGCCGAAGATTGACGGCCTGGAAGTGTGCCGGCGCATCTGCCGTGATGGCTCCGTACCGGTCATCATGCTCACTGCCCGAGACCAGGAGGCGGACAAGCTGATAGGGCTGGAGCTGGGAGCCGACGACTACATCACGAAGCCCTTCAGCCCGAGGGAGGTGGTCGCCAGGGTGCGGGCAGTGCTCCGCCGGGCCACCCCATCGCAGCCCGCCGAGGAGGTGCTGCGGACAGGCGATCTCGTGCTGGACCCCGCTCGCCACGAGGTCAGGCGGGGCGGGGAGGCGCTGGACCTGACCCCCACGGAGTTCCGGCTGCTGGAGGCGCTGATGCGAAGCCCGGGCCGGGCTTACAGCCGACTCCAACTGCTGGATCTGGTGCAGGGGGAAGCCTTCGAGGGGTACGAGCGGACCATCGATGCCCACGTCAAGAATCTGAGGGGCAAGATCGAGCCAGACCCCAGCCGGCCCACGCATCTCCTCACCGTCTACGGCGTGGGCTACAAGTTTGCGGAGTCCTCCAGTGGAGAGCGCGGCCTTTGAGTTGCCCGTCGGGTTCCCCGTGGTCGCCCTGGTGGACGCGCCTGAGCAACCCGCCGGGCTGACTACGGGCTCGAACCCGTGCCTCTCGTCTTGATCGGCCGGGCCCGGAATGATGTGGGGGGTGTCAAGATGAACCAGAAGGCCTTGTCCAACGCCGATGTCTTCCTCATGCTCTCAGCCTTCGTCGCGGTTGGCCTCAGCGTTCCGGTCTCGGCGTGGCTCGCGGCTCAGCTCGCCCAGCGGGTACAGCAGGAGGTGATGTGGCTCTTGCTCTTCCTACCCGCGGCTCTGCTGGTCGTCGTCGCCTTCGCCCTGCCGAGTCGCCATGGACGACCAACTCCGAGGAGCAAATGAACTAACGTCCCAGGATATGGGGCGGGGAAGGTGGTCAGCCATGATGATGTGACGGTTCCGGTGCTTGCCGCCATACTACCGTAGGACTGAGGTGCCCCGATGAGTCTGAACGCTCTGTCCATCGCTGAGCTCGCCCTACTCCTATTGCTGTTGATCGCTCTTGACGCCAGCATCCTCATCTCGAGGTGGCTGTCCGCACAGCTCTCTATGGTCGTACACGTCGCGGACGTTTGGGCGTATCTCCTACTACTTGTCGCCTTGCTGTTCTTCGCCGCTCGCGCTGCGGCGGATCGCCTGGGGCGGATGAGACCGCACGGAGGCACGCGGAGACAAGGAAAGACGAGGCGGTGAAGCCATGAGGATCAGCCAGCGAACTACCACGATCTGTAGGGCACCTCCAGTGGACCCTAACCCTCTACACTTGGATGCACTCGGCCGCTGGGGCTGAGATGCAGGCAGGCTTCCAGGCATTCCACGAACACTGGTTCTGGCGCAACTTCGTCAAGTCCCACATTCAGCATTATTTGGGAGGAGCCTTCACGTGCTAGAGCAGATCACCACGATCCTCAGTCTGATCGTCGTCAACCTGGTCCTAAGTGGGGACAACGCCGTTCTCATCGGCATGGCGGCCCACCGGTTGAAGCCGAAGCAACGCACCATCGCCATAGTGTCTGGCGGATCACTGGCAGTAGTCCTCAGGATCGTCCTCACGGGCCTGGCGGCCTTCCTGATGCAGATCCCGGCACTCCGCTTCATCGGCGGGGCCTCTCTGGTCTGGATCGCTTTCAAGCTGCTAGGTGAAGAAGTCGGTGAGGAGGGAAGCCACAAGGCGGCCGAGTCGCTGTGGCAGGCCATGTGGATCATTGTCGTCGCCGACATCGTCATGAGCCTGGACAACATCCTCGGTGTGGCCGCCGTCTCCCACGGCGACTGGGGCACAATGATAGCCGGCCTCGCCATGAGCATGCCCCTGGTGCTCTTTGGCGGCGGAGTCGTGTCGATGCTGATGAACAGGCTCCCCTGGCTCAACTACGTGGGAGCCATCGTCATCGCCTGGACCGCCGGGGAGATGATGCTGTCGGACGAGCTCGTGAAGCCCTACGTGCCCGAGACCATTCTCGTCGAGAGGGGGATCCCCCTGCTGCTGGCCGTCGGCGTGCCTGTGATCACCAACCTTCTCAGCAGGCGGGCGGCAGCCAGGGAGGAAGCCTCGCCTGCGCTCGCCACCTCTATCGACCAGAAGGACTGATCGGAAACGCAGAGGAGGTTGTAACTTAACCCATAGTTTGGCCGCGTTGTAAGCATAGTTTGGCCGCGATGGGGCCTTCAGGATGCCCACTTTGGGGCCTCTGGGAGGTTGGGGCGGCAGGCGCTGGAAGCATAGCTT
>JAJYKO010000353.1 GCA_021788565.1 Chloroflexota bacterium | reverse complement strand
AAGTGTCTCAGCCCGCGCGCTGACCACGTGGACTCCACGCCCAGCCGCGAGGGCCAACGCACACCGGGCCGGGTCGACCCCTACTTCGGCGCCAAGTGCGCCCGAAAAGCGGCCGCTGCCCGAGCCTACCTCAAGCCAGGGGTGCGTCAGACCGGCAAGCAGCGGCCGAAGGGCGTCCAGCTCTTCGGCGAAGGTCGCGGCGCCCAGCGCCGTGTCGTACCAGGCGTCGTAGCGGGAGGCGTGCCGATCGAAGACGTCGGGTTTCCCGGGGTCTGGGTCTCCCCGAGTGTCGGGATTGCCCATCTCACTCGGCCCTGGATTTGACCGGACACGCGTTGGAGACTGTCACGACCATCACCAAGTGTCCCTGTTCGGCGACGTGGCCGAAAGCCTCCTGCAGAGCGAGAAAGACACTCTGGTCGTCTCCGACGACTATGGTGCTCATCGTGCCCGGTTGCACCTCCAGGCCGCGATCCCTGAAGATCCGAAGCGCTTCCTCGATCGCAGGCGAGAGCGACCCCTGTCGTAGTGGATATAGGCTCACCTGGGCCGCGATGCCAATCATCTTGCCCTCTCTTTCACGCCTGACAGCGATACTCCGCACGTCTCGAAGCAGCAGCAACACCCGGCCGGGAGTAGGTCAGGGTCAGAAACTGACGATCCAGTGCGGTTGTCAAGCTCGCACGATCTGGTCCCGCGCTTTGTGATGGGCAGGGGACGAGGCTGTCCCAATGTGAGTTACGCCGTCCTGGGCTTCGCCGCGGCACTAAAGTGACCGCGCTGAGAAGGCGAAGCCCTCCTGGCTGGGTCCTAGCCCGAAGGGCTTTGTTCTTTCAGCCCGACGGCTTCAGCCTCGGGCAAGCCCAGGACCAAGCTCCCTCTTACCGACTTCGCAACAGTCTCCAGAGGACACAGGATTACAGAAGCGCCGCATGGGCAGCCCCGCGTGCAGCTAGTATCCGTTTCCGGCGTTATTCTCACACTGACAATGTCGACGGCGCAAGGGCGTAGCTTGGTACTGACCGATTCCTTGGGCAGTGGCCCCCGTGCGGCCTGCTGCAGACGGTCTCACGAGCGTCTGCAGCAGGACAGTCGTGAAGGCACGGGAGGTTGGTTCTGAGCCGTATTCGACCTACCTCGGTTTGCCGGACCCTCCCTTCGATCCCACCAGCCCCACGTCGATGTACGTCAGGTTGTATCCTCCATCCTTTGGACTGACTACTGGCACGTTCACCGGGTTCTCACTCGGTGGCTCCGCGTACTGATCAGCGAGCAGATCTCCTGCAGGCGGCGTAACTCCGGTCGCCGCCAGGAAGGCGGCGTTGGGGTCACGATTCGAGTTGGGATCCAGGCTGAAGGTCAATCGGTACAGCCCATTTCCGTCGCTCGCCTTCCCGGTATCCCACGTGGACCCGTAGATAGCCTTGCCCGGGAGGTTGATCTCCGAGCTGAACTTGTCCGACGGCTTGGTCCCGGTGGCGTAGGTCTCCCATACGCCATGGCTGAAGAAGCTTGGGAATACCGACCCGTCCGAAGCCGCCCAACGCTGCAAGGTCGAGTTCCAAACGAGGTCGGTGGGCGATGCCGCGGCCGGATCGCTCCCTATCTTCTGGATGGTGAGACGGCCTGTGTTCGAGTAAACGGTCGCGTAGTTGCCTTCCGTTAGTACACCGAAGTAGCTGACACATGCACCGGTTGAATCAGTGATCGCGCACGGTCCCCCCTTGGTGCCCCACATCTCTGTCACACCCGAGCCATACAGGAATGTCATGGGGAAACCGTGCATCGCGGCAGCGTGGTAAAGCACGAGTTCTACCCTGATCTTGGACCCCAGCGCCCAGTCCATCGACTCCAGGGCGTCCGCCCAATCTACGTTGTCGATGCCTACCGGGGTACTAGGGACACCACCCACATTCTCGGCCTGCCACACGTTGAGCAAGTCATGCTGGTGGTACCAGTTGAATCCCTCTTTTGCCGTGAAAGCGCCGGCGAGCGAGCTCTGTTCCATCGTTCCCTGCAGGGTCAGGCTCGCCCCCTCGGCCCAGACGGCAGGGTAGGACAGATTGTTGCTGGCGGCCTCGATCTCACCGCCGCCACCCGGAGGTTTTGGGGGGGCTCCAGCGGCCGGCGCGGCCGCCACAACCAGAAGAGCTGCACCACAAAGCAACGCCGCGAATACCCTCAATTTCATCGAAGGACCCTCCACTTTGAGATGTAAGCAAACGCTACAGTCCTACCGCGGGATGCTACATCTGGGAAACTCCGATGATTTGCGATAGGCCGAGGGACAGACTAACCGGGGCGCTCTGGCTGCGCCGCCCTCAGGGCGGGTCCGGGGCTCCGGGGGAACCACCGATGTCCCTGGCTGAGGCATCACCACCTCCCTTTTCCATTGGCTACGGCACAGAACAGAGAATAGCCGCGCTCTGAGTAACCGGGTATCCGATAAGATACGTAACCATGATGCGTAATGTGGTACGTAGCTATTACTAATTATCGCTTGCATATTTATCTACCGTTGTGTGATATCTAGCTTTGGCTGAGGCTGGGCGGCTCTGGGGCCGGCTCGACTGGAGTGAGGTGGCCGCGTGAGGTCCTTCGGGAGCTGGTCCGAGGCCTAGTGGTCTGGGACTTGTGATTTGGCGAGTTGGAGCCGGCGTTGTCCCTAACGCCGGCGGTCCATAGGAGATCCGCCTGGGTTGTCTCAACCCAGGCTCCAAGGTATCAGATCACGGGTCACAGGGCACTAGGTCGACGTGTTAAGCTGCTGTCTTGCTGCCCAGGCAGCAAGCTGAGATCTCGAGGTGAACTCGAGTTTGTGGAGAATGTTGTTGACGTGGGTCTGCACTGTCCGACGGGAAATAACGAGCTGAGCGGCGATCTGGGTGTTGGTGAGTCCGCTGGTGACCAGGACCGCTATCTCGCTCTCTCGAGGGGAGAGGGCTCCATTGCCCTGCCCACGCGAGTGGCCGGCCGCCGGAGTGGTCACAGCCGAGCGATCCGGAGGGGGTCTCAAGGCGACATCGATTGCCTCCTCCAGACTCATGGCTCGCCCCCTCGCTCGCGCACTGGCCAGGGCTTCTGTCCCGAGCGCTAAGCGAGCCGGCTCAAGGCGCCGCTGGAGTATACGCTCCAGCATCCCGGGAAGTGGAGGATGAATCCTTTCCCGCTGAGCCTCCGCGGCCGCTGACAGCTGCGCGGACAGTTCAGGATCGCTCTCGGCCGCCGCCAACATCGCAAACCCCTCCAACCCGTAGGCCATCAGCCAGATGTCGCCCTCTTCCCGGGCAACAGCCAGCACCTGGGCGTACAGGGAACGAACCGCCGCGCAGTCGCCGAGGTGCAGAACCGCGAGCGCGAGGTTGGCAAGGTTTGAGACTATGAGCCATCGATCACCTGAGGGCCAACAGGTAGTCAGACCTTCTTCGGATAGAGCCCTGGCTCGAACCCAATCTTCATCAGCGGCCGACGTCCGCGCAAGCAGGACGAGCCCGGAGGCTAAGGCCCACGGATCACCCGACGCACGGCAGGCAACCAGGGACTCTTCAGACAGAGACCTGGCCCGGACCGAGTCCCCCTCGGCGGCGGCGATTATCCCGAGCATGGAGAGCGCAACGCCAATCCCAGCCTTGTCGTCCAATTCTCGGAATAGAAGCAAGGCTTCATCCAGCAGCGGCCGGATCTCCCGAATCGCCCTATGTCGCAGGTAGCTGAAGGCAAGGTGGCGAAGAGTCCAGGCCACGCCGAGTTTGTTGTCGAGTTCCCTGAAGATGTCTAGAGCTTCTTCGTAGCGCTCGCGTGCCGCCGTGAAGTCGCCGCCGGCGCGAGTCGCTTCCCCGAAGGCACTCAGAAGCCTCGCCCGGGCCTCCGTCCGCGCCGTCGCGCCGGGGAGCGCGAGTAGCTGTCCCAGCAGTGCCTCCCCCTCCAGACGAAGCCTTCGAAGCTGCCAGAAGGCCCATAGAGCCGAGCCCAGTCGCAGGGCAAGTTCCGAATTGCCGCACGCCAGGAACCAGACCAATGCCGCTCGCAAGTTGCCATACTCCTGGGCGAGAAGACCGAGCCAGAGTTGTCGCTCGGGGCCGGACAGGAAAGACTCCGCCTGCTCCGCAAGGGCGAGATAGAAGGCGGCATGCCGGCCGCGAACCACGCTCTCCTCTTCCGTCGCCGCCAGCTGCTCCAGGCCATATTGCCGGATCGTCTCGAGCATCTGGAAGCGCGTTTGTGCGTCTCGGGCGTCCTCCAGCCTGAGAAGGCTCTTACGCACCAGCGCGCACAACCCCCTCTTCACGCCGGGCGAAAGGTCACCTTCAAGGCCGCAAACCGCCTGAGCTCCGCCCAGCGTGAAGCCTCCCGTGAAGACCGCGACCCGCCGAAAGAGCTCCTGCTCCTGCGGTGACAGCAGGCGGTAGCTCCAACCGACGGCATCTCTAAGTGTCGAGTGGCGGTCGGGCAGATCCCGGCTACCCTCTGCAAGCTGGTAGACTGCACCTTGTCGCAGTTCTCGCAGCAGATCGTCGGGGCTCATCACGTCCAGTTGGGATGCGGTCAGCTCCAGGGCCAGGGGAATGCCCTCCAGGCTGATGCAGATCTGGGCCAAGACCGGTGCGTTCCCCCCTGTAAGCGCGAAATCGGGCCTAACGGCCTGGGCGCGCTGGACCAGAAGGTACATCGCGGGGCACTCCGCAACGGGAGCCGAGCCCAGCACGCACGCGGGACCTGGCAGAGGCAGTGGCGATAGAGGGAAAAGGTGCTCCCATCGCAGACGCAAAGCCTCCCTGCTCGTGACCAGGATCTTGAGGAGAGGACATGCCGCCAGCAGGTCGGCCACCACACGCCCCGCCGGGATTAGCTGCTCGAAGTTGTCCAGCAATAGCAGCGTTCGCTGTCGGCGAAGATGGTGCTGAAGGCCCGCGATCAGAGGACGCGCCTCTTCGCCCAGGCCGAGCACTTCAGCGATGGCGGGAGCCACCAGCGCCGGATCGTTGATCGAGGCAAGATCGACGAAGAACGTGCCATGCGGAAAGCTCTGCAGGAGATCGACCGCGAGGGCTATGGCAAGCCTCGTCTTGCCGATACCCGGCGGGCCGGTGATGGTAAGGAGGCGCACGTCATCTCGCAGTAGTTGCTGTGCCGCTGTTTGTCTCTCCCGTTCACGACCGATCAGTGGAGTTGGCTGCGCGGGCAGGTTGCTGCGGATCTCGGGTGCGGAGGGATACTCGACAAAGGGCAGAAGCCAGGGTCTGGAGGCGGTGGAGATGCCGGCATGAGCCGACACAGGGGGTGACGTGGATTTAGCCCTTCCCGCCCTCATCGGGTCACCACCTCCCTCTCACCGGCGACTTGGTGGTGATGGACTTTCGAAACGCTCGTCTCTTGGCCAGGTCATTGCCGTTAGCTACCGGCTAGCACTATTCGAATGAGACGCGCGCCAACAACAGGTACTCGTGGAGTACACTATAGCGATAGGCAGTTATGTAGTCAATAGTACCTCATACTCAGAGCAGGGCCTCTTAGTTCTCCGATACCGGACCAATAGAAGTGCAGCGTCAAGGCCACTACCGTGTCATTCTGAGCGCAGCGAAGAATCTCTGCACACATACGTGGAGACCCTTCGCTGCGCTCAGGGTGACAACTAAAAGACCCTGCTACTCAGAGCGCTCGCAGTGAATAGTATCAAGTCATGTTAGAAGTTAGCAAGCATTGCCCCATGCAGTCTTAGTGTGGCTAATGGTCTATCAGGTGGCATAACTGCCAGTGTCAGGACACGTGTATCGAGGGAGTGGTGGCCTGCTCCCGAGGTCCCGGCCAATCGCCTCCGCTACTTAACCCAGTCCATCCCCATCATCTCGCCGATCCTCACGTAGGCCTCTGGCAGGTCATATTCGGGTCTCATCGTGGGCGCTGCCGGCAACCCATGCCCATTCTCGTGGGCGTGTGCGAGCGCGGTGACCACATCTGGAAGCTCCGACGCTGGCAGCGAGGCTATCATCTCGTCGTGCCGCGCCAGTCCCCTGTTGCGGTCCCCACCGCAGGGTGACGTGATCTGCCATGTGCCGGTCTGAACTGTCGGCACGACCGAATACACGCACGCCGCGTGGCCAGAGAGCTTGCAGTCGACGTCGAGGCCGTCGATCCAGTTCTTGGCACTGAGGAGCTGCGTAAGTTGAGAGGGATCACAGTAGATCATGATCAGGTCTGGCTCGAAGTCAGCATCCTTGGCAGGAGCCGCGATTACACCGACATACCTGCTGGATTCGAGCCGTGGAAAGGCCTGCG
>JAJYKO010000352.1 GCA_021788565.1 Chloroflexota bacterium | reverse complement strand
ATCGCGGCACCGCGGACGGTCTCGATCAGTCGCAGGTCTCGCAGATCAGCCATACGAAAATCCGGGAACCCGCTCTGCCGTACTCCAAAGTATTCGCCGGGGCCACGTAGCTTCAGGTCCTCTTCAGCCAGACGGAACCCATCGGACACTTCTGCCACCGTTCGAAGCCGCTCCAGGGCCACTTCATCGGTTGAGTCGGTTAGCAAGACGCAAGACGACGAGTACCCGCCCCTACCAACTCGCCCTCGAAACTGATGCAGTTGAGCTAATCCAAAGCGCTCGGCCCCCTCCACCAGCATCACTGTGGCATTGGGCACATCTATACCGACCTCCACAACAGAAGTGGACACCAGCACGTCGTACCGGCCATCACGGAAATCCAGCATTATCTGGTCCTTCTCCGCGGGGCGCATCCTCCCGTGAAGCAAGGCAAGTCGTAGCCCCATCAGATCCCCATGCCGCAGCCGCTCGTACTCCGCCGTCGCTGCCCTGACCTCCAGATGCGGACTGTCCTCCACCAGCGGACAGATTATGAACGCCTGATGGCCGCGGGCGACGTCTCGACGGATGTGCTCGTACGCGTGCTCTCGCTCCCGAGGGCCCAGCAGGTAGGTCTTCACCCGCTGGCGGCCGGGAGGCAACTCGTCTATGACCGATAGGTCGAGATCGCCGTACAGGGTAAGCGCCAGGGTGCGCGGGATGGGAGTAGCAGTCATCACCAGAAGGTGCGGCGCTTCGCCCTTCTGCCGCAGAGCCGTTCGCTGCACGACGCCAAAGCGGTGTTGCTCGTCTACGATAGCCAATCCCAAACGCTGGAAGCCCAGCCCCTCCTGGACCAGGGCCTGTGTTCCCACCAGTATGTCGATCTCTCCACTAGCAGCCCCCCTGTAAGCCGCTTCTCTCTCCGCGCGTTTGGTAGCTCCAGTCAGAACTCGCAGACTCAAAGGTCGTCCCAGAAGGGAGCACAGGAGGTTGTCGGCATTCCCGAAAGCGGCCTGCAGAGTGCGGCCGTGCTGCTCGGCCAGGATCTCCGTGGGGGCCATGAGTGCTCCTTGGTAACCGCTGGCCACAGCCGCAAGAAGCCCGACCGCCGCCACAATGGTCTTTCCGGAGCCCACGTCGCCCTCCAGAAGGCGCGTCATAGGGCGGCTGTCTTCCAGGTCGGCCCGTATCTCAGCGGTCACTCGGGCCTGGGCACCCGTCAGTGAGAACGGCTGGCAGGCCAGGAAGCTCCCTACCACCTCGTCTTGCACTCGCACTCGGGGCGCGCTGCCACCGGACTGCCATTCAGCCCTTCGCTTCAGCGCTGCAACCTGCACCAGGAAAAGCTCGTCGAAAGCGAGCCGGTATCTGGCACGAGCCAATTCCTCCGAACTACTCGGAAAGTGAATCGCGGCCACCGCCTCGGGAAGAGCCATCAACCCGTGCTGGTTGACGAGCCATTCGGGCAGGAACTCCTGCAACATAGGGGCGCAGCGAGGCACCACCTCAGCCGCTATCTCGCGCAGCCAGTAGTCGGAGATACCCTCGGTCAGGGGGTAAACCGGCACCAGTCTCCGCGTGTGTAAAGGCCGGTTGTCGGCCAGTTCCCAGTCGGGACTCTCGAGGCTGATCTGCGCCCCGTAGCCAGAAACGGTGCCGGCGAGGGCAACCCGAGTATTCGGTACGATCTTGACTCCTCCGTAGCCGTACCGGAACCAGGTGGCTGAGATTCTGCCGCTGCCGTCCCTCAGTTTGACAGTGGTGCGGAAGCGCCCCTGCTGACCCGGGAAGAGCTGAACGTCTTCTACCGTTCCTACCACGCTGGCGGTCTCCCCGTACATCAGGTCGACGATGCGCTTGGTCGTAGAGTAGTCGCGATAGTCGCGAGGAAAATGCGTGAGCAGGTCCCGCACCTTCTCGATGCCCAGCTTTGCCAGCTTCGATGCCTTTAGCTTCCCCACCCCGCGGAGCGCCACGATGGGGTCGTCAAGGCCGGTCGTCGAAGTGACCCGCGGGAGCGTTCTCCGCGGCTGCGAAGCCGGTGATGGGGGACGGGGGTTAGGAGCTGGCATCGTAGGGGCCGGCGGCCCGGCCGGCCCGGACTTCATGTGCACCGGTTTGGGCGGGTCGGCAGGGCCGCCGGCCCCTACAGACAGCGCCCCCAGCCTATCGAGGGTCTGGCGCGCGATGGTGATAGCCGCGCGGATGCCGGCCTCACGCTCCGCAGCGGGACGGCTCGCATACCCTGACAGCAGTCGCGCTACCTGAGCAGCCTCTGGCCGCGTCGGGTAGCCTACATCGAGGTCGTAGATCGAGCTAGACCACTGGTGGAGGTACCTCTCTAAGCCCCCAAATACCAGCTTGTCTGCGCAGCCGGAGCGAAGTTCCTGAGCAAGGATCTTACCGGCGGTGGTCCACAGGGATATCAATTCGGAGAGGCCTATGGTGGCCGGCTTCTTGGGCGTACTGTCTGCCATCTACTCAGAAATCCCCTGGCATAGTGAAGAGTACCCTTCGGGGCGCTACCGCGACAATACGGCACAGGCGCCGAAGACTCCGGGGCCAGTATGCGTTCCGACGACCGAGCCCGTTCTTCCTCTCACGATGCGGAGGCCGGGTGACATCTGCTCCAGCAACCGCTGGAGCTCATCAGCGGGACGCGGATCGTCGCCGTACAGGACTCCTGTCTCCTCCACGGGACCAAGAGACAGGACCAACTCCGCCATTCGCCTGACAGCGGCCGACCGCGTCCTGACACGGTCGGCAGGAACGACCTCTCCATTCACGATGTGCACTATGGGCTTGATCGAAAGAAGCGTCCCCGCAAAGAACTGCATGCGGTTAAGCCGGCCGCCCCGACGCAAAAACTCAAGTGTGTCCATGCAAGCGAAAAGGCGGAGCCTCGGTACCAGCTCTTCGGCCGCGACCACGCACTCCCCTAGCGTCGCCCCCTGCTTCGCCATCCGGCCCACGCGCATCACGAGCGTCCCAAGCGAGTAGGACAACGTCTCCGAGTCGATCACCGCGATGCGCCGCGGATCCACGTTCTGGGCGGCCGTCTGAGCCCCCCTGAACGTGCCGCTCAATCGCCCGGAGATGTGCAAGGAGATTACCCCATCCGCATCCTGGAGCAGCCTCCTGTATATCTCCTCGAAGCTACCTACCGGCGGCTGAGAGGTTCTCGGGACCCTTTTATCCTCACGTAGCTTTCGGTAGAACTCGTCGATGCTGATCTCCACCTTGTCGAGATAGGATTCGCCATCCCATTGGACGTTCAGCGGGACCACAGTTATGTCCAGTGCCGCCGCCTCTCCGGCGTCCATGTCGGCAGTGCTGTCGGTCACCACCCGCACGCCGCTCACGTTATCCCCTGTCAACGGAGAGGATCGCACCCACGCCGATGACTCCAGGGCCGGTGTGAGTACCCAGCACGGGCCCTATTCTCCCGGTGTTCAGGGGGACGCGGGGGTAGCTCTGCTGCACGAGTCCACGCAGAACCTCAGCGGGCTGCGGGTCGTCGCCGTACAGAATCGCCAACTCCTCGAGGGGGCCCAGATCGCTCGCGACCGCGGCCGTTCGCCTTACCGCCGCCGCCCTCGTCCTCACCCGATCCACCGGCAGAACCTCACCACCCCTGATTTCGAAAATCAGCTTGATGGAAAGAAGATTTCCAGCGAATGCCTGTGCTCGACCGATTCGACCGCCTCGGCGGAGATACTCCAGGGTATCCACCGCGGCAAAAATCCTCACTCTAGGTACCAGGTCATGCGCGAGGTCCGCGCACTCCCGCAACAGCGCCCCCTGTTCAGCTAGGGAAGCGACCCGAACGGCCAGAGAGCCCAGGGGAAAGGTCGTGGTCAGCGAGTCGATCACGACAATTCTGTCGGGGGCAACGTTCCGCGCGGCGACCTGTGCCGAGTTGAAGGTCCCACTCAACTTACTGGAGATATGTATAGACACTATCCCGTCTGCCTCTTTCAACAGCCGGCGGTACGTCTCCTCAAACCGACCCGTGGGAGGCTGGGAGGTCTTCGGCGTGCCCTTCTCCTCACGCAGCTTTCGGTAAAACTCGTCGATGCTGATCTCGACCTTGTCCAGGTAGGTCTCGCTGTTCCAGTGCACGTTCAGGGGGACGACGGCGATCCCGAGTCGGGCGGCCATCTCACCGTCCATGTCCGCGGTGCTGTCGGTCACAACCCTGATCGTTCCCAATTTCCCTATCCCCTTTCGACCTGGATCCCGCCTAACGCCCTTTCAAGGGCTACCGAGTGAACTGGGCAACAAGAAGTCCTGGGTTCTGCCACCTATTGTGCCACACCCCAGGACTCAGGGCATCATAGGTAGAGCCTGAGTCGCCCCCGTGACGCGAGCGGGCGCAGCGTCACGCCAGGCGGCTCTCCTCGTCTACTCCACCGAGATGATATACGGGTAGTGGGGTTGGCCGCCGTCCACCACCTCCACCTGGACGTCGGGCCATTTCGCCTTGATCTGTTCGGCCAGGGAACTGGTTTCCTCTTCGGATGAGTCCTCGCCGCGATACACGGTCACCACCTCGTGCTCCGCCGTGTGCGCCCGATCCAGCACGTTGAGCGCCGCCTCGACCATCGAGTCACTGGCCTCCACCAGAAGGCCATCCAGCAGCCCGATAGCCTGGCCCTCTCGTATCTGCAGCCCGTTCACCTTCGTGGACCGTATGGCCCTCGTAATCTCTATCGTCTGGATAGCCGACGCCGCCTCTTGCATGGACTCCACGTTGTCCTCAAGGTTGGCCTCGGGTTTAAAGGCCACCATCGCGGCAATCCCCTCGCAGATGGTCCGGGTTGGAACTACTTTCAGATCGAACTGCACCAGAGCCTGAGACTGTCTGGCCGTCATCACAATGTTGGGATTGTTGGGCAGGAGGATCGCCTTCTGTCGCCCGCACGAGACCACAGCGTGGACCAACTCCTCGATGCTCGGGTTCATCGTCTGCCCCCCGTGCACAACCACGCAGCTACCCAGGTCACGGAATACCCTGGCAATTCCCTCACCGGCTGCTACCACCACGACTCCTATCCCATCCACGCTGATCGCCTGTTGAGTTTCGTGACTGGCAAGATACGAAGTGTGTTGAAGCTGCATGTTCTCGACCTTTATCTTGTCCATAACACCCAGCTTCGACGCAAGGTTCAGAACTTCACCGGGCTGTTGAGTGTGGACGTGGATGTGGACCACGTTTGCCTCCCCCACCACAATCACAGAACTGCCCAGCCTTTCAAGCTGTTCGCGAATCCTGTCGACCTGCAGATCCTCCCCCCTGATCAGAACCTCCGTGCAGTATCCGTAGTCCAATTTCGGATCGATCGTCTTGGCCTCTAGAACCGGCCTGCGCACCGGCTGCGTAAGCGCCGGCATTCTTTCGCCCGTGAGGTACATCTGCGCGCCTTCAAGCACGAGCAAGTAACCCTGACCGCCGGCATCCACGACGCCGGCGTCCCTGAGGGTAGATAACAGCGTTGGGGTCGCCTCCAGAGAGGTCCGCGCCGCGCTCACGGCCCTTCTCAGCACCTGAACCAGGCTTCGGCCCTGCTGAGACGTTGCTAACGCCGCGTCTGCGGATTCTCGTGCCACGGTAAGGATCGTGCCTTCCACCGGTTTTCCGATCCCGCGGTACGCGGTGTTGGCACCCTCCTTCAGAGCGGCAGCCAGTTCAGCGGCGTCCACACTCTCCTTGCCGTCCGCGGCACGCGCAATCCCGCGCAGAATCTGCGAAAGTATGACGCCGGAGTTGCCCCTAGCGCCCATCAGCGCACCATGAGCAGCCGCGTGGCCCACGAGACCGAAGTCGTCCCCCTGCACCCTCGCGACCTCCTGCAGAGCAGCCTGCATCGTGAGGAGCATGTTGGTGCCAGTATCGCCATCGGGTACGGGAAATACGTTCAGGGCGTTGACCGTCTCCACGTTCTCATCGAGGAGCGTCGCGCCCATCGCGAGCATCTGACGCAGGTCCGCGCCTGTAAGCCGCAGCCTGCTCAAACCATTGTCCTGGCCGGTCACTTCAATCTCAGAGTTGGCAGATTCGTTGGTAGATAGGGGATCGCCTCGGGAACCCTCTGAAGCGGCCGGCTCAAGCAGCCGCGAGGTATCCTTGCGTGTCCGCGCTCGCTTAGGGGTGGACACGTCCGTCGTCTCAGTTCTGGTCGCTGACGCGGAGTCCCTGCACGTTGACGGTCACCTGGCCGACCGGAACACCGATCGACTTCTCGACAGCGAACTTGACGTTCTGCGCGATGTTGCGGCCGACTTCAGAAATCCTGGTGCCATACTCG
>JAJYKO010000351.1 GCA_021788565.1 Chloroflexota bacterium | reverse complement strand
TGAAGCCTGGTGTACACCAGGAGATTGGTGAGGTTGCTTATAGGGAGCGCCAGCGATGCCGTGTTGGCAACGAAGGTGCAGGCGAACATGAACGGCAGGGCGTCCAACCGCTTCCTGGACGCCAGGGCATAAGTGATCGGGGTGAGTATCACTATGGTCGCGTCCAGGGATAGGAAGACGGTCACCATAGCGCCGAGGCCGAAGAGCAGGCAGAAGAGCAGGAGGCCTGAGCCGCGCGACAGGGAGGCACACGCCTCGGCGGCGCGGTCGAAGACGCCGGCTTGCTCTGCCAGGATGGTCAGTCCCATCATTCCCAGCAGGAAAAGAAGGACGTTCGCGGTCTCTTCCAGCACCCCGAGGACGTCCTGGAGCGTGACAATGCCCATCAGAACCATCAGCGCGGCCGCGACCGCCGCCACCCAGGCTTCTTGGATCCCGAATGGGCGGGCGACGATCAGCCCCAGAGTAGCGAGGACTATCGCGAGGGTCAACCATGCGAGCATCGCTGCCCTGCGTCGCTAGCCAGACGGGACGGAACTGAACAGGATGGAAAGGAAAAGACAGGATAGCTAATAGGTACCCTATCCTGCCTATCCTTCTTCATCCTGCCTATCCTGTCTCGTCCCGTCTCCGTAGCCCCGTGTCTCCCCCGTGGACATGCCCTGTCTCCCACCGGCCCCCTCTCCGTCGATGAGGGGCAGGCTGAAGTAGAAGGTAGAACCCTTTCCCTCCTGGGTGTCGAACCACATGTCCCCGCCGTGCTGCCGCACGATCTCTCGAGAGATGTACAGTCCGACGCCGAGTCCGCCATAGTCCTCGGGAGTGCCAATGTGCGCTCGGTAGAAGCGCTCGAAGACGTTCCGCCTCCTCGCTTCGGGTATCCCCACTCCATTATCCCTCACCGAGACGATGGCCTTCGTGCCGTCGCGAACGACCTGCACATTCACGTCCCCACCGCGCGGGGAGTACCTCATGGCGTTTTCCAGGAGGTTCATCACTACTTCCTCCAGACGGTCCGGTTCGCCTTCCACCCAGGCGGGATCGCCGCGCGAGAGATCCACCTGATGTTTAGCGGTGGACGGCATCATTCTTCTCACTACTCGGCCCACCATGGCGGTGAGGTCCACCCGCTCTCGGGAGAGCTTCGTTGGCCCACGTCGCATCCGCGAGATCTCGAGGAAGTCCCGCACGAGGGCGTCGATGCGGTCCGACTGCCGAACGATGGTCTCGAGGGCGCTGCGTTGCTTGGGATCGAGGACCGCTGGACTCCGGAGCAAGCTCTGGGCAAACCCTTTGATCGCTGTCACAGGGGTCTTGATTTCGTGAGCCGCCACCGTGATGAACTGATCCTTGAGCTGGTCCAGCTCCTTGAGACGGGTGATGTCACTTTGCACCTCCACCGCCCCCTGTAAGTTCCCCTCCTGGTCACGGATGGGCGCGGCACTCACGATGATGTAGCGGTCGCGATGAGCGTGGGCGTCGAAGATGATCTCCTCCATTCCCCGAACTACCTTGCCTCGCAGCGCCTGCGAGACCGCCAGATCCTCCGGTGGAACGACCTTTCCAGTTAGGTAGCGGATTCTGGCCGCCGCAAGGTAGTCCTTCAGGGTTCGGAACTCCCCGCTCTTTGCATCCAGGCCAACCATCTCCAACCCCGCGTCGTTGATCAGCAGGATCTTTCCATCCTGATCACAGACGAAGACGGCGTCGGCTATGTTGGCTATGATTGCCTCCAGTTCGATGGCGCGCTGCTGGGCGAGGCTGGCCAGTTCGGCGGAGCGAATGTTCGCCTCGACCAGAGCCTCATTCGCGCCGCTGAGCCTGGTGGAAAGGCCCTCCAGCTTCTGCCGCGCTTCGATCTGCTCCTGGAACAGCTGAGCATTCAGGATGGCCGAGGCGAGCAGGTCCGCCATCGTGATTACCAGGGTCTGTTGTCCCGGTACCAACCGGCCCGGAGCCTTCTTGACGTAGCTCAGCACTCCCATCAATTTGTCCTGGGCGATGAGGGGTACGTCAATCCCAGACTGCATACCGCCCAGGGTGAAAAGGCTCTTGGTCAGCTCCAGTTCTGCCATCTGGTCGAGCCCTTCCACGACCTGGACCTCCCGTGTAGTCGCTGTGACAGATGCCATAGTAGGGGCGTCGAAGTCTAGGCGCTCCAAGGAGCGGACGGTCTCCGTGGCGGCGCCGGTAATGGCCAGCAGCTCCAGCACCCGATTCTCCTGGTCGGCGATCCATACCGCAGCGGCGTCGGCATCCAGCTCGGCCACCGCGAGCTCTGTGGCTGTCTCCGCCACTTTTCGCAGTTCGGTCTCCCGAACCAGGGCTCTGGCTATCCTGCCGAGAGCGCTTCGCTGGCGCTCCGCCTTCTCCATCGCCCGAATCTTGTCCACAGACTCACCCACTCGCCGAGCAACCAGGCCCAGTAGTTTGCGATCGCCGTGTTCGTATCGCGGTCGACCGCTCCGCGAGGAGCACACTACTAGCTCGCCCAGACTCCGGCCTTCGGCCGCTAGGAGAGGTGCACGCATAAACTGCACGCATTGGCTGGGGGCCATGAACCGATCCATGTACTGCCGAAGTCGATCTGGCGCCGGCACGCCGTTCTGCACCAGCTGCGGCTGAAGGCCCACCCAGGCGGCCGGCCTGAGCCTCCCATTCTCCTCAAGGAAGATCACGACGGAGTCGGAGTCGAATAGATCCGCTGACCTGTGGACCACGGTGTCCAGCAGCTGCCTGACCCCCGTGCAATCGGCGATTGCGGCGTAAAGAGGCTCGAGCCCGCTCCACCGCGAACCGGAGCCAGTCGTGCGACTTCGTGTGTGTTCGTTCAACCTAGTATATGAACCTTACAAGGAAGAAGCTTCATTCCCTCCGTCGCAGATAAGCACATGCAGTGCCAGAACGAGCCGTCAGCAAACAGCGATCAGCAATCAGTCATCAGCTTCCTAGTACTGCGACACGATAGTTCTGAGCTGTAGGGGCGGCCCGCCGTGGCCGCCCGCGGGCCGGCAGAGCCGCCGGCCCCTACAGGGTCGAATCTCGCGTGCCGCAGAACTAGCAGCACTCGGATGCGGGATTCTGGCTGATGGCTGATGGCTGACACCTCACGGTTGACGGCTTACGAGAGGCCGAGGTAGATCAGGATGAAGACGATGGCGTTGTTGACGGCATGGGCCGCAATGCCGGGCATAATGGAGCCGGTTCGGGAGTAGAGGAACGAGAGAAGGAGCCCCATGGCAAAGATGGGGAGCAGCGCCGGTGCGTTCATGTGAATGGCGGCGAAGATGGCGGCTCCAAAGAGGTACGCCTGGAGCGGCCCCTTCCGTTCCAGGTAACATCGGAAGACGAAGCCGCGGAAGTAAATCTCCTCCACCGTGGGCGCTATCACAGCTCCTGCCACCAGGACCATGCCGAATTCCCACAGATTCGCGTGATGCAAGGAGGCGAAGAGGCCTGCCTGAGTCTGATAAACCTCAAGACGATCCAACAGCAGCTCCAGCGCGGCGTTTAGGCCGAACAGCACGAAGCCGAAAAGGAAGCCGAGCAGCAGCCTACGACCCAACAGCCTTCGTTCCAGCCCCATCCTCGCCCAGCTGATGGCACCCGGCCGCACTATCCTGAAGTAGACCACACCAAACAGCGCCGCATCCGAGGCCAACGCGGATATAGTTATGCCAAACGGGGAGATCGTGATGCCGACGAGTTGCCGGATGTCGCCTCCCTTTAAGTAGATCACCGCGGCGATGGGGGCAAAGCAGAGAATCGCGAGGGCGTTGCCCAGAATCAGGGCGAGGATGGTGGAGCTCAGGACGGTTCGGTGGGAACCTTTTCCCCGCATGGCGCTAGCGGGATTTCAGCAGCTTGTGGAGCTCTTCCTCGAAGGACTGGAGGTCCGCGAAGGCGCGGTAGACGGAAGCGAAGCGGATGTAGGCCACCTTGTCCAGAGCCCGAAGCCGGTCCATAACGAGCTCGCCAACGTCGGAGCTGGGGACTTCCAGGGTCTCACGGGAGCGACATGAGGCCTCGATCTCTTCGACCAGTCCCTCGATAGTCTCCGCGCTTATAGGGCGTTTCTCACACGCCTTCTGAATGCCTGTCCGGAGTTTGCCTCGATCGAACGGCTCTCTCCGCCCGTCCTTCTTGACCACCACGAGGCTTGCCACTTCGGCCTGCTCGTAAGTGCTGAAGCGGCGGCCACAACGTGTGCACAAACGGCGTCGACGGGTTGCTCCGGCGGTTAGGTCCCGCTTATCCACGACTTTCGTCTGATCATGAGCGCAATACGGGCATTTCAAGATATTGTAAGCCAGCCCACAAGATGCTAAACTAGCGGCATCTTAGTTACCTCGCTTTGCCTTGTCAAGGCAAACCTCGTAATCGTGCTGTTCCGGCACAGTCACACGTACCTGCGCTCACCCGGCTGAGTTCTGCTATTTCGGACTGGATCGCTCTGCTAGGGGCAGAGCAACTTTAGCAACGCGTCTATTTCTGTGCAGGATCTTGTACTTGCATGACGGCACAATGTAGTGTATGATGCTACGAGCAGCGGGGTCTAGGCCTGGTATGTTCAGGACAAGGGGAGAGTGAAGGAGAGAAACCTCGTGGACAGGATGATGACGGTCAAAGAGGTAGCGCAGTACCTCAAGCTGAATCCCATCACGGTGTACAGGTACGCGGCACAGGGCAAGATTCCAGGCTTCAAGGTGGGCAGTTCCTGGCGCTTCAAGAAAGAGATCCTGGACGAGTGGGTCGTCAGCGAAGCCAGGCGTTACTCCTCTACTCCGGTCTAATCTCTTCTTACCTTCAGCATTTAATTCGATTCGGGACAATTGCGGGCGTAATTACCGCTCGGGTCGGTCGTTTTCAGCGGCGCCACCCGGCCAGCTACTGCATTATCATTTCGCTTCGTCGGAAACCTTCCTAAGGTGAGCAGGCCCCGCGCGGCGTCAGGGCCCTTTAGTGTTCCCCTTCCGAAGCCGTGCAGTGTATCGCCGAGGTCGACATCTTGTCATGCTGGGCACAAGCGAAGCATCTCCTCGTGGCTGGAGAGATCCTTCGCTGCCGCTCAGCATGACAACTGAAAGGCCCGGCGCGCGGCCTGCCTTTCGTTGCCGCGCTCGAGGAGTGTGGTGTAACATTTGTGAGCAAATCAGCACTAACTCGGTCGAAAGACCGTCGACGGCGTGGTCGATAAGCGATCAGGTAGGAGGCCGTTTTCATGGCAAGACCGCTTTCCGTTAGGATCACAGGTATGGCCGGCTCCGCCACGGTGCAGGTCATGAACAAGGCCCGCGCCCTAAAGCGGCAGGGGGTCGACATAATGGACCTCGGGGGCGGCGACCCCGACTTCGACACGCCCGAGCACATCCAGAACGTGGCCATCGAGTCCATGCGTGCAGGCAATACCCACTACGTCGCCAGCTCCGGAATCCCCGAGCTTAGAAAGGCCATTGCCAACAAGCTGATGAAGGACAACAGCGTAGAGGTGGACCCCGATAAGGGCGTAATCGTGACGCCCGGTGGAAAGCTCGCCCTCTACCAGATCGCCATGACCCTCATCAACGAGGGGGACGAGGTGATCTTACCCGAGCCGGCGTGGGTTACCTACCGGCCTGTGATCGAGCTTGCCGGCGCTACCGTCGTGCCGTTAAATCTGAAGGCCGAGAACGGCTTCACCATTACGGCCGAGGCGCTGAACTCCCTGATCACGCCGAGGACGAAGGCTATTTTCCTGAATTCACCCTCCAATCCGACCGGAAAGGTGCTCTCCCGCGGCGAACTGGAGATGATTGCGACCGTGGCTAAGGCCAACGACCTCTACGTCGTGGCCGACGACATGTACGAGAAGATCATCTTCGACGGCCGCGAGCACATTTGCATCGCGAGCCTGCCCGGGATGCTGGAGCGAACCATCATAGTGAATGGCCACTCCAAGGCGTACGCTATGACAGGCTGGCGGCTGGGGTGGCTGGCCGGACCAGTGGAGATAGTGAAGGAGATCGCCAAGGTTCAGGAGCAGACGGCGACCTGCGCCGCGTCCTTCACCCAGGTGGCGGGCGTCGCCGCGCTGGAGGGGCCGCAGGAGGCAGTCTACCGGATGACGGCTGAGTACGAGCGACGGCGCAACTTCTTCGTGGACATGTTGAACGACATCCCCCACGTGAGTTGCTTCAAGCCGGAGGGAGCCTTCTACGCGTTCCCGAAGTTCGATCTGGGGCTGAACTCCATCCAGCTGGCGGACATGCTGTTGGAGAAGGCTCGGGTGGCTGGTACGCCCGGCTCGGCCTTCG
>JAJYKO010000350.1 GCA_021788565.1 Chloroflexota bacterium | reverse complement strand
TTCGCTATGCCCACGCAAAACGCAAGATTCGGCTGCTCATTACTGTGCCGGCGCCGATGCCTCCCCTTTCACCCCAATGGGTCCAGTTGGTGACCTCGATTTCGCCAGACATCGCCATTCCCCTCTTGGAGGGGTTACGGAACAAGGCGGTGGTCCGTGACGATCTGGCGCTTCGTCTGTTTCCGGAGATAAGACCCATGAGCTATGCCAGGGCACTTCGATTGGCACTGAACGAATCAGCCAACTCTCGTCGTCCGTCTCTAAGTCAGCGCCTCTGAACTGGGACCCCGTGACTCTCAGCTCCCCCGCCAGCCGGGACAGGCTAATGAGATCTTTGGGGGACCATCCGCCGAGTCATCAAGTTTGGTCGCGCGCGCAGAGCACGTGGGGATCAGTGCTAAAATGCGCGTCTCGACACAGTGTCGTACCTGGTAAGCACCTACGGCGGAAGGAGGAGTCCCGGCACATGAAGAGCGGGCCGTGGCGCCCTTGCCGGCCGGCCCGCGTAACGAGGAGGATGTTTGAGGTGACCATTGCGCTATCCCAGCGGAAGTGATGGTAGCACTGACTGGCAGGCAGGTGGTTAAAGATGTGTTGTATCCCTGTAAAACTTCGATCAAAAGGTTCACCCGCGACACGGTCTTCGCGGAGTCGGGCTTGACTGGTCCGAGATTGCGGCTAAGATGAAGCACTCTGGCAGATATATCTTATGGGTAGCGGAGATTTGCAGATGCCGAACCTGAGCGACCCCATGGTGATCAACGGAATGCGCCTGAGGAACCGATTGGTCCTTGCCCCCATTACCGGCTGCTACTGTACCACCGACGCCGAGGTGACGGACGCGAGCCTGGGCTTCTACGTGCAGCGCTCCCGCGACGTCGGGTTGGCGATCGTGGAGGCCGCGACGGTGCGGGCCGACGGTCGCGGCAATCCCCGCAGTCTGGGGCTCTGGAGCGATGCTCAGGGAGAAAGTGTCGCCAAGCTGGCCACAGCTATCAAGGCGGAAGGGGCAGCGGCCGTTATTCAGCTGAGCCATGCCGGCGGCCGGTCGGTCCCGGTCGAGGGCGGTCTGCGGGGGCCATCTCCCTCTGGCGTTGCCTTCCGCCCCGACGTGGAGCCGACGGTGCTGGGCTTCAGCCAGATAGCGGATATCGCCGGCGACTTCGTCGCGGCAGCGGTTCGAGCGCGCGACGCTGGGTTTGACGGAGTCGAGCTACACGGCGCCCACTTCACGCTTCTGGGGCAGTTCCTCTCGCCCCTGACCAACCATAGGGAGGATCGCTACGGGGGAAGCGCAGCCGGCAGGGCCACTTTCTCCGTCGAGGTTGTTCGCGCCATCCGAGAGAAGCTGGGACCCGACTTCCCTATCCTCTTCAGACTGAACGCCATGGAGACCGTCGAGGGCGGGCAGACGCCCGAGGACGCGGCGGTCATCGCCCGACTCCTGGAGGAGGCCGGGGTGGACGCTATTCACGCCTCGCTCGCCACTGTCTCCTGGAAGAAGATCGACGGGAAGGCCTACCTGCAGTCGACCGCGGCTCTTGCTAAGGACAAGCCGAGAGGAGGAGCCCTCCAGTACGCCAGTGTGGTGAAGAAGGCCGTGCAGGTACCGGTGATAGCAGTGGGGAAGATCGGAGCCCGGGAGGCACGAGCGGCGGTGCAGGATGGGATGGCCGACATGGCAGCGATAGGGAGGCAGATGATCGCCGATCCCAAGGCAGCCGGCAAGATCCTCTCTGGAAGGGACGAGGAGATCGTGCAGTGCAAGGAGTGCTTGAGCTGCTTCAACTCCATAGGCAAGGGGATGCCGATCGTCTGCTCCACCAACCGGAACGTGACTGGTACGCCCGAGTACAGACCCGCCTTGTCGAGAAGACGCTAGCAGGGGGAACCGACGTTGAACAGCCGCGAGCGTGTGATTCGCGCCATCGAATTCGGCGGGCCGGATCGCCTGCCAGTTATCTACAACGTCTTGCCGGGCTTCGCTCGCAGCTACCCGCGAGAGCTGGCCGAGCTGCAGCGGCGCTACCCCACTGACTTCGCCGAGACCGGCTACGTCGAGTTCAACGAGTACACGAGGGAGATCGGTGTGGGGGAGCGCGATCCCTGGGGGGCATTGTGGGTTCGCTACGTCGATGCGAACAAGGGGCAGATAGTCGAACACCCCCTGGATGATTGGGCGAAGCTGGACGGCTACCGCTTTCCCGACCCGTTACAGGCCGGCGACTGGAGCCGGGTGCCCGAGACGCTTGCGCGTAACGCGGGCGAGAAGTACGTGCTGGTGGACGGCGACACCCTCTTCCAGCGGATGTTCTACCTGAGGGGCTTCGAGAACCTGATGGTGGACATCCAGGAGGAGCCCTCGGCTCTCTTCTACCTGCGCGACCGTATCGTGGAGTTCATGCTGAGGAAGATTGAGAGGTGGCTCGACTACCCGGTGGACTGCTTCCGGTTCCGCGATGACTGGGGCACCCAGAACCAGCTGTTCATCAACCCCGCGAAGTGGCGCAAGATCTTCAGGCCCGCCTACGAGAGGCTCTTCGATGCGGTCCACGGGGCAGGCAAGCACGTGTTCTTCCACACCGACGGGGACACCTATGCCATCATTCCCGACCTGATCGAGCTTGGCGCCGACGTTCTGAACCCGCAGCCGGCGGCCATCGGCATGGAGCGGCTGGGGGAGGCCTTCGCGGGGAAGGTCTGCTTCCTGGGGGATGTCGACAGGCAGACGGTGCTACCATTTGGAACGCCGGAGGAGGTGGAGGCCTACGTGCGACTGGAAGCCTCGACGCTGGGGACGGAGAGGGGTGGGTACATCGGCGATGGGGAGCTAGGGGCCGATGTGCCGCCCTCCAATGCCGATGCACTGTATCGTGCCTTCTTCAGTGCTTGAGCCTCGCGAGAAAGTGCTTGCGCGCCTTGGCGACCTTTGGCGCGACGACGATCTGGCAGTACGGCTGATACGGATTCCGGCTGAAGTACTCCTGGTGGTATTCCTCGGCTGGATAGAACGCGGTGATCGGCACGACCTCGGTGACTATGGGCTCATCCCACAGCCGCGCGGCCTCTAGCTCGGCGATCTTCTTTCGCGCGGTCTGCTCCTGCTCGGGACTGTGGTAGAAGATCGCCGAGCGGTATTGCGTCCCAACGTCGTTTCCCTGCCTGTTGAGCGTCGTCGGATCGTGAATAGTGAAGAAGACGTCCAGGATGTCGTCGAAGGAGATCACGCTTGGGTCGAACTTGATCTGAACGACCTCGGCGTGGCCGGTATTTCCAGTGCAAACCTGCTCATACGTGGGATGTGGAGTCGAGCCGCCGGCGTATCCTGAGGCCACTTCCTCAACCCCCTCGATCTCGTCATAGACCGCTTCGAGACACCAGAAGCAGCCACCTGCCAGCGTAGCGGTCTCCAGTCCCCTGTTTTCGTTCATGATTGCATCCTTTCCACCGGGCAGTCGCAAATCTAGACTCGGAACCTGTCGACAACCTCTTCGAGCAGAATCCGAGCCTGTCACTGCGGCCTGTTCTCTTGCTCTCGCTCCACCCTGCGTCCCAGCATCAGCTCCGCTGCGCTTCGTTGACAAGCATGCAAAACAGGGACGTCACGCGGCAGCCGCGAGATCGGCGGGGTCCAGCGGTTCGCCCCGGCTCACCCTCGCTATGTTGGCGTACGCATGGCGGATCCCCTCCAGTTCCGCGTCCTCGGTCGCGCCGGCGCAGTGAGGGCTCACCACCACGTTGGGAAGCGAGAGAAAAGGATGGTCGGCCGGCACGGGCTCCTGAGCGAAGACGTCCACTCCGGCTCCCCGTATTCGCCTCGCCTTAAGTGCCTCGATAAGGCCTTCTCCTCGGTGTCGGCCTCAGCGAAGATCAGCCTGAAGCCCGGAGGCAGATTGTCCTCGATGACTTTTCGTGCCTCTGGCGTGGGCACGTCGATGAACACAATGTTCTCTTCCGACATGCGGATCCACTCCTTACCTCAGTACTGCACATAGTCACCGGCACGGTGGTTTCAACATCCTGGAATCGGGCTGTAGGGGCGGCTCGCGAGCCGCCCCTACAACAATCGCCCCTCGCTACCCCCGCAAAAGCGTCGATTCCAGGACGTCAGGATCGGCCGTGTCGGAGGGCCACGGAATGGCCACTTACGGGATCAAGAGCAGCTTCCCAGCGGTCTTGCGGCCCGACAGCGCCTCGTGAGCCTTGCCGGCCTCGGCGAGGGGATAGGTGCCCGCGATTGTCTGGCGCAGCTTGCCTGAGGCGACCCATCCCAGCACCTCGCCCGCTCGCCAGAGCAACTCGTCGCGGGTGGCCACGTAGTCCCGCAGGGTGGGGCGAGTCAGGTAGAGAGAGCCCTTCGCGTTGAGCACCACGGGATCCAACGGCGGCACCGGGCCACTTGCCTGACCTACCAGCACCAGCATGCCCCGACGCGTCAAGGAGTCCAGACTCCCGTCGAAGGTGTCCTTCCCCACGGTGTCGTACACCACCTGAACGCCCGCCCCGCCGGTGAGCTGCCTGGCCCTCGCGGCGAAGTCCTGCTCTCGATAGAGGATCACCTCGTCAGCTCCCGCCTGCCGTGCGACGTCGGCCTTCTCGGGACTACCCGCCGTGCCGATCACTCGCGCCCCCTGGATCTTGGCGAGCTGACACAGTAACTGGCCGAGGCCGCCTGCCGCTGCGTGGATGAGGCAGGTATCGCCCGCCTTAAGAGGGTAAGTGGAGATGGTCAGGTAGTGGGCGGTCATACCCTGCAGCATCACCGATGCGGCATCCCGGAAGCTCAGTCCCTCGGGGATCGTGACCAGCCGGTTCGCACCGATCACTCGGTACTGTGCGTAGGACCCGATGTCCATTCCCCAGGCGACCCGGTCTCCGACCTTGACCTCGGTGACGCCCGACCCGACTGCCTCCACGATCCCTGCACCCTCATTGCCCGGAGTCACGGGGAGGGGGTTCTTGTAGAGGCCGCTGCGGTTGTAGATATCGATGTAGTTGATGCCGATGGCTTCGATCTTGACCAGAGCCTGACCTGGACCCACTTCGGGGATCGGAGCGTCCTCCAACTGCATGGCTTCAGGGCCGCCAGGCTGGTGCACTCGGATTATCTTCATGTCGTACCTCCTTGCCTCGCACTGCCGCTCGAAACAGCTAAATTCTAGCACTTCGAACATGGGATCGAGACGCGGAGGACACCCTTCTTGTCCCCAAAGTCGCGGCAGGTGGCAAGAGCATCCCAGGCGATCAGTACGAGCGGTAATGCGCGGGCGGAAGGTCCTTCATGGTTCGTAGCCCCGGCGGCAGGTCCGCCACTCGCGTGGCAGCATTGACGAGGATAGCTGTGGTAGAGATATCCCCCGGGAAGCCATCCTCACACCGCAGGTGCAGATTTGGCCGCCCTTCGATCCAGATCTCGTCGCTTTCCTTGGACGCACCCACGTACATCTGCAATTCCAGTGTGATGACCGGCCGGTCGGCCACGAAGGCAGTTCCCACCTGATGAACCCCAGCTACCTGGCCTGGCTCCACCGTCAGGTAAGCTGTCGAGACTCGTTGTTGCGCCAGCATGGCCGAGGTAAGCTCCTCCACCCTGTCGACCTTCCACCCCATGGCATCGGCCAGCATCTGCATCGACTCGCGCAGCCCCACGTGCCGCACCTTCTTCGCATCGACCAGCTTCTGAAACTCCGCCTTCTCCAGGCCTGCGCCCACCTTGCGCCGCAGCGGCTGCCGTCGCTTTCCGGCATCGTTGATTCGCTTCACCCTGATCGACGTGACGTCCTGCGAGACGCTGGTCAAGAAGATGGGAAGGGCATCCATGGCGAATCCTGGGTTGATGCCGGTGCCTAGCAGCACCACTCCGTGCTCCTTCGCGACGGAGTCCAACCGGGCGGCGATTTCGGCTCGCTCGTCCACCGGATACGACAGTTCCTCGCAGGTGGAGACCACGTATAAGTCAGCCCGCAACAGCTCTTCCAGTTGAGGGCTAACTTCGGCCAGATAGGACCCGGTGCTGTGGAGCACGACGTCACCCGAGAGCTTCGACACCTCGGATATCGACGAGCGCACGATCGTTCCCGATGGCCCCGGAAGATCGGCTACCTCCGCTAGATCCCTCCCAACCTTGGCGGGATCCTTGTCCACGGCTCCCACCGCGATGATGCCAGGCCGTCTCGATACGACCCTGGCGGCCTCCATGCCGATGGGCCCCAAACCGTAGTGAATAACTCTGATAGGTGAAGTCACTATTACCTCCTTCACGGACGTTCGCAATGATCAAGCTGGTCCCGCCAG
>JAJYKO010000349.1 GCA_021788565.1 Chloroflexota bacterium | reverse complement strand
TGACCGCGGAGTCACGACAGCGAGCCGAAACGTCTTGCGGCTCTTGAGCGCTCTGGCGGCGGTGTCGAGATGCAGACCGCGCTCGCGCACCGCCTGCTCCACCGCGCGGCGAAGTTCGGGCCGGACACCGGGCCTGTTGTTGATCACGCGGGATACGGTCGCGGGCGATACTCCCACGAGCCTGGCTATTCCCTTGATGCCGCCGGCACCGCCTGCATCCGTCTTGCTTGACGCCATGACTCGTTGGGCCTCTTCACGAGTGGGTGAGGTCGTGAAAACGTGTACTGAAATCGTTTGCTGACCGCATTATTGTAGAATGCGGTCATAGTCTTGTCAAGGAGCCGATGCACGCCCGACCATGGATAACTGAACCGCGAGGCATTCCCTATCAACCCACTCCTGGTTAATTCATCAAGTCACAGACGGAGTGTCCCGAGGGAAAAGAGATCGGGCACCGACCCGCGATGCCCGAGAGGAGTGGAATAACACCGACAGCGCCGAGCCGGCTGTGTAAGTCTGGGCCAGCACTAAGGACCCCGATACCCGCGACCACTCTGAGAGGCCTGAACCCACCGTCGATGCTACGCTTCACAGGCGGCCCTCTTAAGAATTCTGGGCGTCTGTCATGGCCATGATTTCCAACCATTCGTCATCGGATTGCACGTAGAGGATAGCGCTCGGGCCGCAGTAGTTCGAGCAGGTGCCGCAGTTTCGGCACTTATCCTTGTCGTACTCGACACGACCTGTTGACGCGTCGAAGTATAGGGCCTCGGCATCGCACATGCGCGTCGCGGCGCAATCCTCGACCCCGTCGCACAGGTTGTAGTCTATTATCACCGGCATCACATGACCTCCCAGGCAATTGGTGCTTCGTTCGGACTTGACCGCCCGGCATCCCGGATTGTAACATATACCCCGTGGGGGTATCCAGCAGCCCCATGCACCCGCCGAGCAGCGGGCATACTACTTCGAGGTGGTTTCATGATCCTTGTCCAGTCACAGTACTGTCCCCAGAACCATCGCTGTCCCTCCCTTCGCGTGTGCCCCACCGGCGCGCTTCAGCAAGAAGGTTACAGCGCGCCTTTCATAGATGAGGAGCTTTGCATCGAGTGCGGCAGGTGCACCTCAAGTTGTCGCGTCTTCAAAGAAGTCGCCGATAGTTCCCTCACCCCGAACGGCCATTCCCAGGCCAAAGCCTGACCCAGCGGCACCCGTGCGGTCGCGAGTAGCGACCAGCCGGACCCAAGAGCAGCGGCTCGCACGAGCGATTTCAGATCGCACGTTTGAACATGATCGATCCCTGCGCTTCACTCGGCACGAGAGGGCCGGGCGCATGCCCAGCACCCGGCCCTCTCCTACTGTGAAACCCGACCTTGCCTCAGGCTGTCTTCTCAGTGGACCAAAGCTGACCAACCCACGTGTCGCTATAGACGTAGCGGGTGATCATATCGTAGTTGTACTGCAGTTCATCGTGGCGGCGCGCGTTCTCCAGTGCGATCGCCCCAAGGTGGGCCGCTGCCTCCACAAACTCGGTGTCCTCGTCCGTGAAGTCCGCCGGTTCTCCAGAATAGATCCTCATAACCCCAATGATCTGGCCACGCAGCCGCATTGGAACAGACAGGATGGAGGCGATACCCTCCTCCGCGTTCTGGCGCCCGTACTGTACCCTGGGATCTGAAGTCGCGTCCCTAACCGCGATGGACCGCCCCGCCAGCGCTTCTGACATGCTGAGATCCACGCTCACGGGGCCCTTCTTTAGATACATGTCGCTGAGACCGTAATGCGCGCTGTGACGCAGCTCCCGGCGATCGGGGCTGAGCAGCATGATGGAGCAGGCCTTGACACCCATCGCCTCGGTGGTGTTCTGGGCTATCGCCTTCAGCACGGCGCCTGGATCCAGGCTCGAGTTGATGGTCGCGGCCACGTGATAAAGGGCGTGATAGTACCGGCAGTAATGTTCATCTGTCGTCTTCATCGCAGCCTCCCGACTGCCCGTCTGACTCGCGGGCGCCAGCCAGACGGTCCCACTACCGATGTCCGAGCGGGACATCTCCCTTGCGGCTCTCATGCGACGTTGGACCAATTATACCATCGGCTCCAAATCGAGAGTTCAGAATCGATATTGACTTTTCCTTGCACCACTCCTAAGATAATAAGAGCATACGCTCATAACCAGGAAGGGAGACGGTGGCCAGACCAAGAAAACCCAGGCGAGTCTGTTTCCTGCCGGGGGTCACCTACTTCAAGCCGAGGGGCATTCCCATGAGGCTTCTGGAGCAGGTGACACTCTCGGTGGATGAGTTGGAGGCGCTGCGCCTCAAGGACCTGCGCGGACTTGAGCAGGAGGAGGCTGCCAGGGAGATGGGGGTCTCAAGGCAGACCTTTCAGCGAATCCAGGACGATGCTCACCGCAAGGTGGCGGAGGCACTGGTCACCGGGAAAGCCCTCGAGATCGACGGTGGCGACTACGAAGTGGTACCTATGCACTTCCACTGCCGTCGCTGTGGCCACGGCTGGGAGCAGCTACTCACCGGGGGAGTTCCAGTGGCATGCCCAAACTGCGAGGAGAACGCAGCGGATCTGCCTTTCGCTTCCGGCGTCCCGGAGAGTCATGGCACGGCCGATCTGGAGAGCCAGCCCGTCACTGAGGGATCGACGCCAGATCACAACCATCGCCGGCGCGATCGCGCCGGGGCACAAAACTACTTTAAAGGTACGGTTAAGGAATGAAAATCGCGGCAATTTCCGACGACGGCAAGAGCATCAGCATGCATTTCGGGCGAGCCCAGTACTATGTGGTAGTCTCCGTGGAGGACGGCAAGGTCGTGGGCCGGGAGGTCAGGTCCAAGGTGGGTCACCAGAACTTCGGGGACCACCCCCACGAGGAGCAACCGGGCGTGCCTCACGGATATGACGCTGGGTCTCAGGACAAGCATTCCCAGATGGCGTCGAACATCAGCGACTGCAAAGTGCTCCTTGCGGGGGGAATGGGTTGGGGCGCCTTCGACAGCATCAAAGGCTACGGCATCGAGCCCATCATCACGGACATTCGAGATGTGGACCAGGCGGTGAACGCCTACCTGAGCGGATCTATTTCCAACCACACCGAACGTCTGCACTAAAACCGGGGATCCGGCGGCTAATGGCCGCCTTCCCAATATTACCTCTCTCCCGCATCGGCAGGGCAGAGCCAGGCCCTCTGCCCTGCCGATGTGACTTCCTTCACTTTGCACGGTGATACCTGCACCCAGGCGAGGCTTCGATTTCGACCGAGAAGTCGAGGCATGGGTTGCCATTCCGCGGATTCGAGTTGCACGCTGATGCCCGTAACTGCGTCCAAATATGCTTGACAAACGGCAGCCGCTGGCGTAGATTTGTTATGGGCATATGCCTACAATCTCGGCCTAAAGGATGGGCCGAGCGCGCCTGAATGGAGGTTTTTCGCGCTCGGCAACCCCATGTCCGAGGTGCCATACGCCGATGCGAGGAGAAAATTGTTCGCAAGAAGAGGAGCCGGTAACATGAAAATAGCGGTGAGTGCCACAGCGAACGGTCTAGATGCACCCTTCAGCCCGCTGTTTGGGCGATGCCCGGTGTTCGTCATAGTCGATGTCGACTCGATGGCCGTCGAGACCGTGCCCAACCAAGCCATGGCGTCTTCCGGAGGTGCGGGAATTCAGGCGGCCCAGAGCGTCGCGAATCGAGGCCTGGGGGCCGTCGTCACTGGCAGTGTGGGGCCCAACGCCTATCAAGTTCTTGCGGCCGCGGGAATATCGATCTACACCTTCCCGATCGGCTCGGTTCGACAGGCGGTGGACGCCTTCAAGGCTGGGGACCTCGAACAAATCGTGAGCGCCACAGGTCCGGCCCATGCCGGGATGGGGGCGGAGCGTGGACCCGGCCACGGCATGGGGGGACGCGGGATGGGCGGCAGGGGCCGGCGATGATAGTGGCAGTGGCCAGTGGCAAGGGCGGCACCGGCAAGACCACGGTTGCGACGGGGTTGGCGCTCGCGATTGCCTCTTCAAAAGTCAACGCGGCGGCGCCAACCGGAGTTTCGGTACGAGTTCTCGACTGCGATGTAGAAGAACCTAATGCACATCTGTTTCTGAAGCCAGCAATCCTGGCGAGAGAAAACGTCGGCATTCTCACACCGGTCGTGGACCAGGACAAGTGCAGTGGCTGCCGGCGCTGCGCGGAGGTTTGCGCCTACCATGCTGTCGCGGTGCTTGGGAAGGAGGTGCTGGTCTTCAATGAACTGTGCCACGGCTGCGGGAGCTGCACCTTCAACTGTCCCGAGCAAGCGATCCGCGAAGAGCTGCGGGTCACTGGCGTCGTCGAAAAGGGGTCAGCAGGCGAGATCGCCTTCGCCGGAGGGATACTCAACGAGGGAGAGGCGATGGCCGTGCCAGTTATCCGAAAGCTGAAGGACGGAGTGGCGAACAGCCCACCTGAAAGTCTGACTATACTCGATGCCCCACCTGGAACGTCCTGCCCTGTGGTAGAGACACTCCGGGGCGCCGATTACGCCCTCATGGTCACCGAGCCGACCCCATTTGGCCTTCACGATCTGAGGCTGGCCGTGGAGGTAGCTAAGCACGAGCTAGGCCTCCCAGTGGGCGTGGTGATCAACCGCGATGGCGTCGGAGACGGCGGTGTGGAGGAGTTTTGCCGGACGGAGGGGATCCCGATCCTCTTGCGCATACCGCTCGACCGAAGGATAGCCGAAGCGTGCTCCGAGGGGATCCCGCTTCCAGCCGCATTGCCGGAGTACGAGAAGGAGTTCCTGGCCCTGTATCAACGCCTCCTTCAGGAGACGGCACGATGAAGCAGATCGTCATCTTGAGTGGCAAAGGAGGCACTGGCAAAACGACGGTGGCGAGTACCATTGCCCATCTGGCCTCTCGAGAATTTAAGATCACGATGGCCGATGCCGACGTGGACGCGGCAAACCTGGAGCTCGTGCTGTCTCCAAAGATGCTGGAGAGCCACGAGTTCATCGGAGAGAAGGTCGCCGTGATCGATCAACAGAACTGCCTTGGGTGCGGCGCTTGCGAGGCGGCCTGTCGCTTTGGAGCCATCGTCCCCAACGGCGGCGAGTTCAGGACCGACCCGTTCGCGATTGATCCTGGCGCCTGTGAGGGCTGCGCGGCCTGCCTCTACCGGTGTCCCACGGCCGCCATACGGATGGACGACCGGATAGCGGGAAGGTGGTTCGTATCGGAAACTCGCTTTGGCCCGTTGGTGCACGCACATCTGTTCGCCGGGCAGGAGAACTCCGGCAAACTGGTGGCTGTGGTCAAACAGCGAGCACGCGACCTCGCTATAGAACAGCGGAGCGACTACATGATAGTAGATGGACCGCCTGGAATCGGCTGCGCCGTGATAGCGGCCAGTTCCGGAGCTGACCTAGCATTGCTGGTAGTGGAGCCGACGATGGCGGGCGTTCATGACCTGAAGCGGGTATTGGCAACTACCCGCCACTTCCGAATCCCGGCCGCGGTCATCGTCAATAAGTGGGATCTGAACCCAACCCGCGCCGAAGAGATAGATCGGTTCTGTGAGTCCCAGGCGGTTCACGTGATTGGTCGCCTGCCGTTCGACACGGCCGCGACCAAGGCCATGGTCGCGGGCCGAGTCATCACAGAGCAACCCACTGGGCGGCTGGCTCAGAGACTGGAGCGCGCTTGGAGAAGATTGTTCAGCGAGGTCAACGCGTAAATCGCTCGATGGGGATGCGTCTTCTCACTAACACATATGGGGGGTTCGTACCTTGCGAGTAAAGATCACGACCTTGGCAGAAAACACTGCCACCAAGTTCAACACGCTGGCCGAACACGGCCTTTCGATGCTGTTGGAGCTGGATGGGTTATCTATTTTGATGGATACGGGACAGACCGGCACCGCTGTCCACAACGCTCGTGCACTTGGCGTCGATCTATCCCGGGTCGACCACATCGTGCTCAGCCACGGTCACCAGGACCACACCGGGGGGCTGATAGAAGTGCTGACACGGACAGGAGAAGTATGGGTACACGCCCACTCGGAGATCTGGAGGCACCGGTACGTGGTCCGGAAGGCAGAGGGCAAGCCCCGATACGCAGGATTGATGTACGTGCGGGAACAGCTGGAGGCCTTGGGCGCGAAATTTGTGCTCTCCGATGTACCGGACCACATCACGGGGGACGTGATGACTACCGGACCAGTGCCGAGGAACACGCCCTTCGAGAAGCTGGACGCGGACCTGGCGGTTAAGACACCCCAGGGCTGGTCACAGGACGAGGTCCCGGATGACCAGTCGCTCCTAGTGAGGACACC
>JAJYKO010000348.1 GCA_021788565.1 Chloroflexota bacterium | reverse complement strand
ATGGTACAGTCCGGCGGCCGAGCACTTTCGCTCGGCCGCCAATGATCAGGTTTGGGTCTGTGGGAACGACACACTATTGCTGCGTGCCGCGCACTTATCCCTTCTTAGGGGCAATGGCATTCAGAATCCCCTGGATCTCGCTTTCATTCAGCTTCAGGTAGGGCTGAGCCAGCACCGGATCAACCATCGCCTGCGTCCAGATGTCGTAGTTCACCTGGTCGGCGAAGACCCAGTGGTCGTTCACCTCTCCAATGACCGTGTCGGCCTTGAACTTCCACCCTAGATCGTAGACTGCCTCGGGCTTCTTGCCCATGAAAACCAGTTTGCCAGTGTACTGCCCATCCACAAGGTACACGTTGGGGCAGGTGTAGTATATCTCCCACCCTTTTTCCCGTAATGACTCTTCCGCGAATAGACGGATAGTCCCGGGGTGAATGCTTGTGTAGCAGTTGATGTGTCCGTGGTTCGTGTCTGGACGAGTACAGGCGGCCAGCCCATCGTGCCAGTAGTCCGACTTGAAGAACGCACGCAGCGCATCCTCATCCCGCGGTCCCGCCGATCGGAACGGAAAGCCCGAGTAGAACTCCTCGATGTAGGTCCCGTTCCAGCCCAATAGGTTGCAGCCGCTTTCGCCCTTTTCGCCGCCCTGGGTCCCGGCCAGACCTACCTCCGGGTTGAAGAACCAGTTCCAGTCGAAGTGGGCCAGGCCCTTCGGCTCTACCCCGTGGAGGGACCCCATTCCGGCCTTGGGCGCCATTACGTCGATCCGGCGGGCGATGGGCCTGCCTAGCTGAGCGAGGTGCCCCTCAATGATCCGCTGCAGGGCGCCCGGATCCACACAGGTCTCAGCATAGACGTGTGCGTGGGTGCGTCGCGGATCCGTATCCTGCACCAGCATAGCCCAAAGCCGGCGCCACTGGTCGCTTCGGAAATAGGCAATCACGCCCTCGATAGCTTTCTCTTTCTCCATCGAAGCCCCTTTCTAAACCATAGACTCTCTTTCCAGACTCCGCGGCAAAGCGCAAGGCGGCCTCGGCCGTGAAGAACCGGGTTGCCGTTCGCGCAATCACCCGGACTTCATGGCCGAGACCTCTACGATCCGCTAAGATTCTTGGTGCGTCAAGCACCAGCCTCGACAGCAGGCGTCTGCGAGACCGCCTCTTCGTGCTTCTTGGGTACAGCCACAGTGAGAACCCCGGCGATCAGCAGGATAACAGCCAGCGCGTACATTCCCGCGCTCATCGTGTGCGTACTATCCGCCAAGTAACCGATGACGAACGGCCCCACGAATCCACCCAGATTCCCTACCGAATTGATCAGCGCGATCCCAATCGCGGCCGCGGCCTCACCCAAAATTGCGGTGGGCAAAGTCCAGAAGGTCGCGAGGAAGGTGTAGATGCCCATCGTCGCGATAGACAGAAGAATAATGCTCACCACGACGTTCTCAGTGGTAGTCAGGCCGAACGCCGCGACCGCCGCCACAATCAGCGGCACCCCCGCGTGGAACCGTCGTTCCATCACCTTGTCGGAGTGATTCGCCACCAGGACCATCGAGATCACCGCACAGATATACGGGATGGCGGTGATGAATCCTATCTGCGTGGTGCTGAACGATGATGAGAGACCCTTCACGATCTGGGGCATCCAGAACACGAGGGCGTACAGGCCAAACACGAAGCCGAAGTAGCAGACGGCGAAGTACCACAGCCATCCGTTCTTGAGGGCTCCCCATTCCGACACCTTGACCACCTTGAGCCTCGCCTCGTGTTCGGCCGCCAATCGGGCAGCCAGCCACTTCTTCTCGTCTTCACTGAGGAACTGGGCCTTCTGCGGGCGGTCTACGAGCACGAACAGCGTAATGATCCCGAGGATAACCGCTGGAATCCCCTCCAGGATGAAGACCCAGCGCCAGCCGACAGTGCCCACTATCCAGCCCGAGATCGGTGAGCCGACGATGTTAGCGACTGCTACAGCAGTAGCAAAGAGTGTTATCGCGCGCGCGTAGGTCCTTGCCGGGAACCAGAAAGTCAGGTAGAGGACGATGCCCGGAAAGAAGCCCGCCTCCGCCGCACCGAGGATGAACCGAAGTATTCCCAGATCCATGGCCCCCCGGGCCAGACCCTGCAGGAGAGTCACGATGCCCCAGGTGATCATGATCCGGGCGATCCAGATTCGGGCACCTACCCTGTACAGGATCGCGTTACTGGGGACTTCGAAGATGAAATACGAGATGAAGAAAATCCCGGAAATCGTTCCGAACGCCGTCGCGGATATGCCCAGTTCCTTGTTCATCGTCAGGGCAGCGACGCCGACATTCACCCGATCGAGTATTGCGATTACGTACAGAAGAAACACAAATGGGATGACATTCCGTCGCAATTTACTTGTGAGCTGTTCTTCGTCGACCACAGCACTAGCCATCGTAGTCCAATCCTCCTATCTTCAGCAGTACTGGCGTACACCGGCCTCCGTTTGCTATTCCGGCCGCATCATCGCGACCGTGACGAACGAGAGTGAGTGTGCTCTATAGGCGCCTCCTATGGGGGAATGTACATCCCCTCCACTGATCGCGGCACGAGCAACCTGAGGAAATGCTGACCGATGCCCCGTCGCTGCCATTTCGGTTTGGCTATCAGTAACGCCGACGGACAACGGCAAGAACAGGGATCAGACGGCCGATGAGTATCAGCTTGTGGCAATACGATACCTGAAGAAATGCTGAGGCATTCCTTGAGATTTGCTGATACTTTGAGGCACTATCCGGACAGGGGATAGTGCTGAGCAGGCTCTGCAAAGTCGGGGGTTACTTCTGCTCGGCGCGGCTTCGCCTCGTAGAGGCGTCGGTCCGCCAGGTTTACCGGCGTACCAACTTCCCACGCATCACCTGGGGACGAGGAGATCCCGAAACTGAGCCGTGCCGGAAGGCCGGACGCGCGAGCGCCGTGATGGTCCCGCTGGCGCCTCTTCCCTACCAGTACTTCGACAGCTGGTTCTCCTCCTTCGTGATGATCTCCAGCAGCGCGGGGCGCCCATCCGTGGTGACCTTCACCGCTCGCTTCACGGCTGGAATGATCTCTTCGGGCGCCTCCACCCGCTCGGTGTAGGCCCCGAGCCCGTCGGCCACCCTCTCATAGTTGCCCGTGAGGAAACGGGTGCCGTACAGCTTCGTGGCGGCGGGGATGTGCTTTTCGTAGCCCCCCAGGCAGGAGTTGTTCATCAATATCGTCAGGGTGCCGATGTGGTTGCGCGCGGCCGTCTCGATCTCCAGGCCGCTCATCCCGAAGGCAGCATCACCCATGATGTTTATCACCGTCTTATCGGGCCGCGCGACTTTGGCGCCCAGGGCCAGCGGGAGGCCGTATCCCAGGTGGGTGGATTTGCCCCAGCCGATGTAGCTGTTGGGAACCAGGGCGCGCCAGAAGGGAGACACTTGATCCCGCGGGCTGCCCGCGTCGTGGGTCACGATGGTGTTCTTCGGATCGACGGCCTGCTGAACGTCCCAGATGACCCTGTACGGATTGATTGGGACCTCGTTCGAGGTAAGCTTCGGCATCCACTCGTCGAGCCACTCATCCTTGAGCGCCTTCACCTGCCTGACAACCCGATCGTCCCCTTTGCGGCCCTCGGCTCCGAGCCGCAGCTTCACCTCCTCTATCAGCTGACCGAGAACCAGCCTGGCATCGCCCTGTAGAAGGTAATCCAGCGGGTACTCCTTGTTCAGATCGCGCTCGTCCACCGTGAGCTGCACGGCCACCTTGCCACTGGGGATAGGAGCGGCAAAGGGTGAGATGGAGAGACTGGCACCCACGCCGAAGATCAGGTCAGACTCCTCAAGATACCGGGCTACGGGCCGCGGACCCGAGAGCCCGCCACTGCCCAACGAAAGGGGGTGGTCCTCCGGAAAGGCGCTCTTGCCCGGAAGCGTGGTCATCACCGGCGCCTGCAGCAACTCCGCCAGCTCCACCAGCTCCGCCCACGCCTCGGCGTGGAGAACGCCGCCTCCCGCCTCGATGAGGGGTTTTTTCGCCGCTACCAGGGCCTCCGCTGCCGCGGCGACGTCTGCCGGATCGGCCATGATTCTGGCCCCCTTGACCGGCTTGTAGCTGAACTCTGCATCCTCCAGATTGGCCGCCGTCACATCTGTCGGTAGCTCCAGCGCCACTGGGCCTGGCCTGCCTGTCCGCAGGTAGGTGAAGGCCCTCCGCATGAACTCTGGGATTCGGCCGGCCTGGTTGACACGCGCCACCCACTTGGTAACGTGCTGGTAGTTCTGGACGGCGTCGAAGTTGGGCTCCGCCCCGAGTCGGTTCTGGGCCACCCCGCCGGGCAGGAAAAGGATCGGAGAGGAATCGGAATATACTTGGGCGATGCCGCCGAACGAGTTCTCTACTCCCGGGCCGTGCTGGGCCGCGCAGACGCCGATCTTCCGGCCGTTGGTGACGCGCGAGTAGCCGTCGGCCATGCCGATGACCGTCCGCTCGGTTCGCGCCATGATGGGGCGTATCCCCACCTCCGCAGCGGCATCGATGATCGCATTGACGGGGAAACAGAAGAGGCAATCCACCCCTTCCTGCTTTAGGATGGTAGCTACCGCGGCTGAGCCCTTCAAGTCGCTCCTCCTCGCTTCAGATGCGTCGATTTTCTTTACGGGGCTGGGATACCACCAATATACACGCATCAGCAAGGGTCAACGAAGTGGGGAGGTCTCCCCGCCGCCCCTACACTGGTGCCCCGTCACACCCCGCCTGTTGGATCCCGGACCTGTTGGATCCTGGAATCTAGGCTTCAGCCGGTCGCCCCCACGACCACCCGCTGATGGACATTAACTCGTTGATTGGGTAGTTCCCCCGGATGCGGGCGGCCAGAGACGGCCGCCCCTACACCCGTTGTAGGGGCCGGCGTCCCTGCCGGCCCGCCTCGTCCCATTGTCCCTGCCGGCCCGCCTCGACCAAACCCGCGGGGTCTTTGGCCCGTGATCCTGAACTGGCGCGCCTTTTTACTTTTGTAGGGGCCGGCGGCTCTGCCGGCCCGCCAACGGCTCCACCTACTCCGGCAGGGTGCCGGCCGGCGGCAGTTTGTTCGGGTCGTCACGCCACACCAGGTAGGAGTAAACGAACATCCAGACGATACTCCCCACCATTATGGCAACGGCCACGATGCCCAACCAGGGTGCCCGCGCGACCCCCGCGGCGATGAAGGCCAGGCCCATCACGATGAACAACCGCCCACCCAGGCGATGGGTCTTCGTCCAGGATGCCTTGCTGGAGATCGTCCAGGGCGTTCTGATCCCGACGAACCAGTTGGGGCGGATCTTCCCCATAAGGTTTCCGATCACGATCAGAAGGGCGCCCACAGCCAGCATGACCACGACCGACATGTCGACCCGATACCCGCGTATCCAGAGGTTGGTAACGCCGTAGATAACCGCCAACAAAGCGGTGACGGCAATCCGGATGGTAGAGTAGGCACCGGCAAACCGCTGATAGTTAGCGCGACCCGGGTCGATCCTCGGCATGAACAGCAACAGGATGTAGACGCCCAGCGCAATCAGCGGGACTACAAGCAGCCCCTCGACCTTGCCGCCGTAGCGGTCGACCTGGCCGTATATGTTCCAGTGGACGGGGATCCGATTCGGGGCGGAAGGCCACGTTATCGCCGCCAGGAGAAACATTCCGGCGATCAGTATCCAGTTGGGTAGCTCGGATTTCCAGCTTATCCTAAACACTCTGCTCGCTCCTTTCCTTGCCCACGCCGAACAGCTCCATCACGGCGGCCGTTGCCTCCTCGAAGGCGGAGACATCCAGGCTGTAGACGATGGTGGTGCCCTGGCGCTCGGTGACGATCAACCCCGCCTGCTTGAGCACGTTGAAGTGCCCCGAGAGGGTAGACTTGGCCAGCGGGAACTGCTCCGCGATCTCGCCAGCCGTCATGTCCCGGGCCTGGAGCAGACGGAGGACCTGGCGCCTCGTCGGGTCGCTGAGCGCTCTAAAGACGTCGTTGATGGACATCTGCCATCTCCTTCGGTATTTCGCCAACCACCGAAATATTATGCGTCGCGGAAAACGCGACGTCAAGCAGATGACGGCAGGTATCGGGAAACCAAGTAGGTGGGATCACAACCCGGGAGGGCGAGGCTCCTGCCGAGCCGCCACATCGCTAACGGCCACCATTTCCACCCGGGTCGTCCCGAGAGAGATGGTCGGCGTGCCTTCACGAGGTGGCTCGCCGGGACGTGAGGCGAGCGAGCGCAGCCTCACGCGCCCTCCCCGACTGTAACCCCATCTGCCCTCCCTCCTGAACCATGCGGACGTTGCATCACTGTGGCTTGC
>JAJYKO010000347.1 GCA_021788565.1 Chloroflexota bacterium | reverse complement strand
TGTTGTAATAGATGTACCATAACAGAAGCTACATCATCGCGCAACAGTGCGGTGCATCGCTGCGAGCCGGTGGCGAACAGCCCCTGGCAGTCTGTGGGAGAGAGTTGGGCTGGCAGTTGGTCGACCGGTGGTAGACTCCTGGCATGAGCAGAAGATTCAAGACCGTCTGGAGACCGAGATCGGAAGAGCGATCTACGCGGCCCGCAAGTGCACCGTCGAACCAGTCATCGGGATCATCAGGACGTGCTGGGCTTCCGCCAGTTCTCGCCGAGGGGCGAGGAAGCGCCGGCAGGGGAGTGGTGGCTGGTGTGCTTGGCCTTCGATCTGAAGCGACTGCATAGCCTGCTCTTGAGCCCTCTCCAGAGCAGCTACGTATAAGTGTGGCCGCCAGGCGCCTTATGCGGTCCAGGCGGCTCACTGAGCCAGGGTTCGGGGCATTGCTCCGGCCAAGACCAGTCGGATTGTGTCCCGAATCCGTCAGGACAGCGACTGAGCAGCCACACCGGGCTGCCATTACATCGACCACGCAGGCTGTTGGGCAGCACAGGCGACCTCAGGACCCTCTCCCCGACAGGCTGCTAGTGCGCCGTTCCACCTCGGCGGCTACCGGAGCCTGCGCAGATCGGCGTTCACCCCTGCCAGGTCGAACGCCTCCGGATCGAAGCCACCGCCGACCCATTCGAGCCGCTCTTCGTGCTCAGGGTGGGAGGGGTCCTGGATAGCTTCCAGGAACGCCTCATAGCCCCAGACACCACCAACGTCCTCCGGTGGGCCGGCTCGCCTGCCGCCCACGCAGGCCGGCGCGGCTACGGCGTATTCCGGAGAGAGTACCTTCTCCACCACGATGTCGTGCTCCCAGCTATCGCCGAAGTCGTACTCGTAGCGCAGGCGGGACTTGGCGGCAGGCGCCACTTCGGAGAGCTCGATCTTCCGCTCGTCCTCCACCGGCTGCCAATCATCCGGCGATGGCATGCCGATGACGCGCCGGCCGACCTCGAATTGGTGCAAGTGCGAGTCGGTCCAGCCCATGGCGGCTTGCAGGATCTGGTGCAGCTCGGACAGGCGCGTATCGGCGGGAACAATCAGCCGTCGCCAGACGGGCGGACTGGTGCCGCGCAGGGTGACCTTGATCTGGTAGAGTGTGCCGGGCGGCAGTGTGACGGAACTCGGCTCGGGTACGTGGCGCAGGCTGACGAATACATCGTCCTCTGCGAGGACAGCCCCGAGCCATCCCCGCAGGCCGCCGAACTGAAACCGGGGGTCGGCACGCATCGTTATCCCGAGCGGGTCGGGCGCCACATCCCCATGATAGGCGCGGCGCGCGAGCAGGGCCATGGCCACCTCCCAGATCGGCCGCCGGTCTACAGTGCCCTCGCGCATATACTCGTAGGCAGCGTCGGCCACCTCCCGATTCCGAGCAGAAATCGCCTCAGCCGGCCGCTTCAATCGCGACTCGAACCATGCTTCGCCGAGGCCCTGTTCGGCGTCGATCACACGGACAAGCAACGAGTCTCCGGCAGCGGCGCGCTGATTCACCAGGTAGCGGTGGAGCGGTTCGTCGACGGGCGTGGCCCACCAAGTCTGGGCGGTATGGCCGAGGGTGAGGAGAACCTCATCGCCGGTGGGGAGGCTCGCTCGCACGGGCCGCTCGCTTCGCCGCTTACCCGTTTCGAAGAAGCCTGGCCAAAGCGCCGCCAGCACCTCGTACTCAAGTGGGATGGGTTGGTTGGCCGGCTTCTTCTCGGTCAGCGCCATCCGAAGCACGCTGCCCCGGATGCAGTAAGGAAGGTACCAGTGGCGGCCATCGCCCGTGCCGACCAGTTGCTTGCCCTGGGCGAGCGCGTTGCGGATTGTAGCCTTCGGGTTGCGTGTGGTGATAGATCGGCGCTGCTCGACCGCATCGAAGATCTCCTGGAAGATCAGCGGCTGGTCAGCTGCTTTGAGCACCTCATACACCAGTTCCGTGTAGCTCCGGTTTTCTGGCGGTGCCATTGTTGCCTCCCTGAGGGTTTGCATGCGTGCGACGATATTATACCGGTTCAGGCCATCGTGCCGGCGGGCGGCAAGCCGCGGCCACCGTCATTAGATCAAGGGCGGGCTTAGTCAGCCTGCGATTACCTCTGGATTACCTGGGCGCACCCCCTGTCTCCGGAGAACGCGCCTCGCGAATCGGCGGCTCTCTATGCCACCTACCTGCTCGAAGGCCCTGAGGGCAACCAGGGCCCCAGGGTCGGGTCCCAGTGGGCATCGTCGGGGGCCACTCCGGAGACGATCGGGGCAAGGAACTCTCTCGCCCGCTCTGCCGTTGAGCCGCACGAGAGCCGCAAGAGTTCGCTAGGGTTGGACCTCGGGCGGTAATCGACCGAGCACTGCATCATAGACTTCACGAGCGATGGTTAGGGCTTCCTGGGCTTCTGCGAGTGAAGGCTCGCTCGCCTCGCGGGGTAGCGGAATCGCCAGGCGTAGTCTGTTAAGGGAACGGCTCGATCGACTAACTCCTTCAAGCTCTCGTCGATCCTCAGGCACTGCTCGCCCAGTTCCTCCAGGCTGTGCGTCTTGCGGAAGGGAACGTTGTGCCAGGTAAGGAAGGCTTTCATGGACTTCTCCACCGCCTGCTGGCAGTGAAAGACGATATCCTCCACCAGAGGGGGCACTTCGCTAAACTCAAATTCTGCCGCGCGGAGATCGTTTGCCGCTTTGACGAGCCATGGTCGCGTCTCGGCGACACGCTATGGGTCATGCAGCATGCAGAAGCCTGCCTTCGCGCTGGACGGTGGCGGGAAGAGAGGCAGCACGCGCAACCGGCTCTCGAAGTGCTGTCGAGTGCAGACCAGGACGTCTGCAGCCGTTCCCGTGCCCCTGAGTGCCGCGTAAGCCAGACGGCTCCGTTTGCGCTCGTCGGGGGCATCATCGGGAACGACGACCAGCAGGTCGAAGTCGCTATCCGGACCCTGATCCCCACGCGCCTTCGATCCGAACAAGTAGATGCGCTCTGGCTCATACGCGGCGACTAAGCGCTCGACGATGTCGACCAGCGCACGCACCTCGCCGTCCGCGAGGTGCGGCACTTCCTCCCGAGTCCGAGTCTCGAGTGTAGTTTTCATCACGTCGCTCTTGCCTGCTCGAAAGCTGCTTTGTCGTAGTATAGTCGTTGCCGCCATCGAGTTCGAGCCTGTGTGGGGCACGAAAAAAAACACCCCGAAGGGTGCTTCAAGTGGGCTCCCCGAGGAGGGGGAAGATCCCGAACTTCCTTGAGCTTCACGGTCTTCGCAGGTCTCGTGTGGTTCGCGCCGCCCAGGGCGACTCGCTTGGCCTACCACATTGAGGGGACTCCACCGCCCGAGTGAAGATCGGCGCACTCAACACGTGGAGAGCGAAGGGAACGCCGGAGCGGCCTCATCCTCGCACGGGAATGGCAGCAGGCGCTCGCCGACGGCAAGTACTCCTCGCTAGCCAATCTTGCGCGTGCCGTCGGCGTCCCCCGAGCACGCGTTGCACAGGTTCTCCGCCGGCTCGTCGGTCACGGAGCCGTTGCCGAGACGTGACTACGATCGCGGCAGACACGTTTCGGATGCCAATCGAGCGGAAAGCGACGAGTGCCGAATGCTTCGGCGGCCGGCCTGGGCAACGGCTTCGGACAGCGGACCGCGCAGCGCACGGTCAACTGCAACCGGTTGTTACGCCGCGCCGCTTGCGTCGTCGCTCCCGTATTCTCTGGCGAGCGCCTCGTGCAGTGCCCGCATATCCTCGAAGCCGTCGTTGCCTGAAAGGGTCTCCACCTCGAACCCAAGGCAGACGTCGATGTCCCGTTGCGACAGGTAGTTGCCGTGGATCAGCACCTCGCGGATCTGGTCGGCCGGGTCGGGGTATTCGCGCTCTTCGGGGTCGTGACTGCGCAGCAGAAAATCCCGGTAGCAGTGCTCGATGACTGGCTTCGAGTGGGTCTGGATCTCGTCGACGACCCGCAGGACTTCGGTGATCTTGGCGTCGAGCGCCGCCTCGGTGCTGAAGAAGATGTTGCCGTTGGGGTGGGCGGTGTTGTTGCGGTCGTCCACCAGCTTGGCGTAGGTGCCGATCTTCCCGTTGTCGCAGGCGATCAGCTTGAGGAAACGCAGGATGGTGCGCTCGTTGACGGTGCTGAAGACGAAGGGCGAGGTTGCTTCGAGCAACGCCTTTTCCTCCTGCGCAAAGCCGATCAATCCCTTAGCGAAGTCCCCGGGCTCTGTCTGCTTGATCTGCCAGATGTTGAAGTAGATGAAGCTCATCGTGAGCATGTGGTAGGCGAGGAAGGCGAACTGGTACTTGCCGTGGGCGTAGTTGGTCTCGAAGACGTCCCAGAGAAACTCGACGTACTCCTGCTCTTTCGGGCTCTTGAAGGAGAGCGGCAGGTAGTTGCCCAGTTCGGCAGCTTCTTCCATGGCTCACGCCCCCGCCGCAGAAGGCCCGTCCTCGCCCCAGATGCGGGCAAGGGTGGTTTGTATCTTCTTCTCGAAGCGGGTGATCAGATCATGATTGGCCTTCACCAACGCTTGCTCGGCTTCGATTTCGGCTACGATGGTTTCCTGCGCAGGAAGTGGTGGGAGAGGAATTGTGGTCGAGAACAACTGCGTGCGGTTGATCTTGGGAATGCTGGCTCGCTCGTAGAAGCCGCGAATTTGGTCGTTGAATGCATCCGACAGCATGTAAGTTGCGAGATAAGTGATTAGGACTTTGGAGCTATCCGGCAGCAGCGGGTACATATCAGAGCTGCAATAGCCCTTCAGGTCAACGACAGTGAGCTTATTGAGGTAAGGCCGAATCTTGCTATAGAGCAGCCTTTCACCATCGAACGCGTAGACAGGACCGTTCACTCGCTGTGTCTCTGCAGATTCAGCCTTCAGCAGTTTGCCAGTGTTCGATTCGATGCTGTCGGCTCCAATATATGGAAGGGAGAGATCCACATCCGTTGTAATGCTCCCACCAAGTGAGCAGGCTGTTCCCAGCTCCACCATCGGCCAGTCGGGGTGGATGGGGATGTGGGGGCGGTAGTGGTCGAGGACGGCACGGGCGCCGTCGATGATCTTCTGGTAGGCCTCGATCTCCGCGACGATCTCCTTCTGCAACTCCAGCGGCGGGAGGGGGATTCTCTGGGTGTTGTACACATCCGTCCGGTTGAGGCCCGGAATCCCTGCACCCCCGCGTAACTTAGGCAGGTCGAGGGTCTTCAGCAACCAGTAGAGGTACCTTAGGTCTGACTCGCGGGGATTCGACTGCTTGACGTAGTAGGTGGTATCGATTGGAAAGCAGTTCTGCTGAACCCACGTCACCTCTCCTGCGGAGCCCTTGCGGCCCACGATAATTGCCGGACCCTCGACGAGATATTCGTTGTGGAATCCGGTAATGCCATTCGAGCCCACTACGGGATAAGGTCCCTCAATACGTTTCTCCTTTGGCAAGCTGGCACCGTATTCAAGAGCGCAGACCTCCTCGAAAGGCCGAAGAGGAAATTTGGAGTGCCTCGCCCCATTCTCCCGATACCGCTCCCCGCTCAGGTTGTAGTCGCCGTTCGCGGCGAGCTTCTCCTTTGGCACGATCAGGCCGAGGGTCGGATGGAAGTCCGCCACCGCTTGGCGCGCCCGCAGGCGACGCAGGTACTCGGCGATCTCGGCCCTGGCCTGGGGCAGGTCGTCCTTGTCGATGGGGCGACGCTGGGCGCCGAGGCCGAAGCCGTCGTTCTCGATCTTGAAGAAGGTGATGCTGTCAAGCTGCTTCGCCAACGGCTTGTCGAGGATCAGGATCGAGGTCTTGACGCCGGAGTAGGGATTGAACACGCCCGCTGGCAGGGACACGACGGCGACGAGGTAATCCTCCACCAGCATCTTGCGCAGTTGGGTGTAGGCCGTCTGGCTCTGGAAGATGATCCCCTCGGGCACGATGATGCCGGCGCGGCCGCCAGGCGTGAGGTGCTCAGCCATGTAGTCCACGAACAGCACTTCGCTGCGCTTGCTCTGCACGCTGAAGCGGTTGTGCGGCCTGATCCCGCCCTTTGGGGACATGAAGGGCGGATTTGCGAGGATCACGTCGGCGTACTCGTTCCAGCGGTCCTGGCTGGTGAGGGTATCGTACTCGAAGACGTGCGGGTCGGTGAACCCGTGCAGGTAGAGGTTGACCAGCGACAGGCGGACCATGTCCGGCGAGATGTCGAAGCCCATGAAGTTGGCGGCCAGCCGTCCCCGCTCGTCGGGGGTCAGCGTGCTGTGGCCGTCCTCGTCCATGTTCTCCTTGAGGATGTGCTTGAAGGACGAGATCAGGAAGCCGGCGGTGCCGCAGGCCGGGTCGAGAACCGTTTAGGTCTTCTTCG
>JAJYKO010000346.1 GCA_021788565.1 Chloroflexota bacterium | reverse complement strand
CATACAAGGGGACCTACACCGCACATCGGGCGAACATCCCACCCTTCGATCAGCTCGGCTGGCGCATCGAGAGCGCGAAGGTGACAGCCACCACTGCCCCGCCGTCCGCCGCCCCGAGTCCTTCGCCGCCGGCAGCCACGTCCGGCTCCTGGATCGCCCTCTCGCCGGATTCCGGCCCAACCGGGACGGTCGTCCAGATCAGCGGATTCCTCCCTGGCGGTCCGTCGGCCGCGGAGGCCCAGAAGAACCTCGCCTTGGGCTCTGCCAACGTGTGTTGGGGAGCGTGCCCAGGAGGGCTCAACGAGCAGTTCCTGCGGGTGACCTGGTCGCCTGACCAGTCCGGCCACTTCACGATGCAATTCACCGTGCCGGCTACCTCCTGGCTGGAGGCGGACGGCCCACATGCCCCGAGCCCAGGTGATTACCTCGTAGGAGTCCAGTGTCTTGCGCCAAGTTCGGGCTTCAACCCCTGCGGCCTTCAGACAGCCCAGGCGAGTGCGACCTTCCACCTGACTGGGCCGGCTCCCCCGCAGAGCGGGCTGGTCGCCGGGCTGCAGCTCGCTCCAGCGTCGGGCCCTCCCGGTACCCTCGTTCAGGTCCGGGGCTGGGCGCCACTCAACCAGATCGACGCGGGGCAGTCGTCCGGCTACTCGCTCGTCCTCGAGAACGGTGGTGCCGCGAGCACCTACATGCCGCAGTTGGGCCAAGTACAGCAAGCGCTCAACGGCGACCTCTCCGGGTCGTTCCGAGTCCCGCAGTCGATCCCGTCCTTGGGCCTCCTCGGTCCCGGCGGCTACACCATTGCCCTCGAGTCGATCCTCGACGAGCCCCAACCGTCGACCGCGGTCACCTCGCCGGGCATCACGATAACACCGCTGAACAAGGGGACCTTCGCTGAGCGCGTCACGCTGGCTCCCACCACCTTCCAGGTTACGGCGGCCCCTTCCTGGGCGTCGCTCGGCCAACTGCAGCCGCTCTGGATCCAGACCGGCGGTCTCGATCAGCCTTTCTTCGCCGATCCGACCGACCCCAAGCGGCTTGCGTTCTGTGCGCCAGGCGCGATCGACGTCTCGACCGACGGAGGCACGACCTGGGCGACCGTGCCGACGGCCGGCGTCGCCAGCGTTGCGGCGACAACCGACTTCTCGATCTTCGATTCTGGTTCCCCTCCGGCGACATGCTCGGCGGTCGCGCTCGATCCCGATCGTCCCGAGAGCCTCTATGCCGCGTTCCCCGCTTTCAAGAAGAACGAGGGTGCCCCGCCGACTTTCTACGTTGGCTACGTGACCGCGGATAACGGCCGGACGTGGAGTCCGGTGCCGGCGCCATCGGGCTTCACTCTGGGCCAGTTCGGTGGCTTCCAGCTGTCCGGCCACGGCGTCCAGGCATCGTTCGGCAGCGCCCCGTCGATTAATGTGCCGGCAACCAGCAAGACCAATAGCGCCGTCGAGCAGACGACCGACGGGGGCCGAAGCTGGACCCCTTTCCAGCTGGACTGCCCGGCCGGTGGACCATGCGTCCGCTGGGGTCCCCTCCCCTCGGGGATCGGCTCCTGCGCGATGCATGGGTACTTCCAGCCCATCGAGATCTCACAGGACGGGGGACATACCTGGTCGACGCCGGCCTGGCCGAGCGGCGCGAACGGCTGCGACAGCAACGACTTGGTGGGCCTCGGGCCTAGCACGGTGGCGCTGCTCAGCGGCAACCCTGCGACAGAAGGGTCGTACCCGCTGCTCCTCTCCCACGACGGTGGACAGACGTGGATGGTGGTAGCCCTGCCTCCCTTGCCTGGACAGAGCGACGAACCTCTCCCCTACTCGGCCTACTTCCTGCCAAACGGCGCACTCCTCGCACAACCATCCGGAGGTGGACCCTGGCAGCTTCTGTCGCAGGGAGCGTCGAATTGGTGTCCGGTCACCGACGTTCCAGCGCAGGCCGAGCCCGGCTCACTGCGGGCTGCCGGGGATCGGCTGTGGTGGCTGGAGGGTAGCAACTCGCCGAACAGTACGCCAACCCCGCACGGCGTGCGGCTGGATGACGTGCGCTGCACGCGATGAGAACTCAAGCGAGCTGGGCCGATCAGCGCACCAACTCCTGGTGTAATGCGCGGCCAGCACCCTAGGAGGTAGGTACGACTCGGGAGGTTCGATCGATGGTTGCGCGGTCCTTGCTTGCGAAATTCACTCTAATTCGTGGATGTCCACTTCGCCGACGCGAAGGTTGGATGGGCGCTCAATATCGAAGGACCTGGCCTCTGGGCGACGACCGACGGCGGCGTAACCTGGCGCCAAGTGCCATTGCCGAACGGGTGACACAGCCTAAATGCGAGCCGGTAGCGGAGCTGTTACACCCCAGAACATGGAGGTTCCTCTCTAGATCCCGCCCGTTGAATAGGTGGGCCGTCCGAACGAGGTTCATGGAAGTCGCCTCTACGAAACGGAGAAGATGTGCAGCTCAAGCGTAACGCCGACCGTGCCCCAGCCGTTGAGAACCGTGCCGGAGCGGCCGTGCGTCCCTCGAGCGCCCCGGTCAGCGCGCTAGCCTGCCTACCATAATCGAGAACCCTACGAACCACATGGATCACATGAGGATGCAGAACTCGATGAGCCGCCGGCAGTTCCTGCTTGCTGCTCTCACCACGGCGCAAAGTCCGACGCTTCTCGGGTCCTGGATCCTCTGCCCGCCCCCGCTCGCATCGGCCGCCCCGCGGATGCTGCCTATTCGGGCGGGAATGCGTTCGTCAACGTCGCGGTCTGGCCCAAGAACGTGGTGAGCTGCACCTATACTCCGACCCAGGAACCGGCGGGCACGACCCAGTTCCAACTCTGGCGTGGCAAGAACAACGAGGTCGCCGAGATTGCCGCCTCGCGGGGAGGCTCGTCCGGCGGGCCATTGTCGGCGTCACCGACGGACGCCAGCTCTCCACGATCTGGACCCATGCCGCCGATGCCCGAACCTACTTGCCCCATCCACTGGTGCCGGCCACTCCCAGCCAAGGCTGCTTCCATGCCGCAACTTCCAAGCCTCCACTCTCCCACACCGCCACGCAGTCGGTGAACCAAGCCGCTGACGCAGGTACGAGTTCACAGAGCGGTTGTATCTCCCGCTCTGCTGGAAGGCCGTCAGTTCGGCTCTCGCGCCGCAATCAGTCGTTTTCAATCCCTCTGGAGACTTGACAGGACAGCGCTCAAGTGTTAGTTTATTAGCACTCTCACCATGAGAGTGCTAATTATTGAGTGGGCGCCCGAGTTGGGGAACCGAAGGACCTGAACGTGGAACTGACGGAGCGGCAGCGAGCGATCCTGAAGATGGTCGTGGAGAGTTACGTGCAGACTGCCACCCCAATCCCCTCCGAGAAGATCGCGGGGCAACCGGGGCTCAAGTTCAGTTCCGCCACGGTACGCAACGAGCTTGTGGAGCTGGAGGAGTTGGGCCTGCTGACTCACCCCCACACCTCCGCGGGCCGCGTGCCGTCCGACATCGGCTACAGGTACTACATAGAGCACCTCATGACCGAGACGAGGCTCAGTCCGGTGGAAGCCCAGACGATCTGGCACCAGTTCCATCAGGTTGAGGCCGAGATCGACGAGTGGGTGCCGTTGGCCGCGGCGGTCATGGCCCAGATGTCACGGACGGCGGCACTGGTGACCAGGCTGCGCTCACGTGAGCAGAGGGTCAAGCGGATAGAGCTGGTCTCGGTGGACAGCGATCTCGTCCTGGTGGTGTTGATTATGCAGTCCGGCTCTCTGCAGCAGCGCGTCCTGCGACTGGACCAGCCCGCGGAGCGGGAAGAGTTGATCAAGACCGCCAACAAGCTGAGCACGATCCTCGCGGGGAAGACGGGAACCCAGGTGATCCGCGAGGCTGCCAAGCTTGCTGGATTGGAGCAAGAGCTAGCCACCACCGCGGCCAGGATGATAGAGCAGAGCCAGCGGAGCTGGGGGGGCGACATCATATACGAGGGCATCGATTTTGTTTCTGTCGAACCCGAGTTCGGACGGGTCGACCGAGTCATAGATCTGATGGAGGCCCTCCACCATGGATCGAGGCTGGCGCCGCTATTCTCTGAAGTGCTGGACACCGGAGAGCTGCGAGTAGTAATCGGAAGCGAGAACCAGGATCAGGATATGCGGCGCTGGAGCGTGATCCTCAGACGTTACGGGCTCTCCGACCAGGCCGCGGGCGTGCTCGGGGTCGTCGGTCCTACGAGGATGAAATATTGGAGAACCGTGTCCATGGTCAGATTCATGGGAGACCTGATGGACCGGCTCATTGAACAATCGTTGCAGCAGCGGAGGTAGCATGGCTGGTAATCACGAGGATGCCACTGAGCGAACGGCAGCCGACCGGGCCAAGTCCATGGCAGACGAGGTCTCCGGCGAGACAGCCGCTAATTCGGGTTCGGGCACCCCTCAGAGCAGGCTGGAGGAGGAGAAAGCGAAAGCGGAGAGAAATCTGGCCAACTGGCAGCGCGCCGAGGCCGACCTAGCCAATTTCAAGAGGCGCGCGGAGCAGGAGAGAGCGGACCTCACCAGGTTCGCCAACGCGGCACTGATCCGCAAAATCGTGCCGGTCCTGGACGATTTCGAGCGAGCTATCGGCTCGATCCCCGCGGACGCCCAGTCTCAGAGCTGGGTCGAGGGAATAAGGCTGATAGATAGGAAGTTGCAGACCATTCTGGAGCAGGAAGGTGTCACCGTCATCGATGCCCTCGGCAAGGAGTTCGACCCTCACGTGCACGAGGCCGTTATGCGTGAAGAGGGTGAGGGTGAGACCGACGTAGTGGTTCAGGAGTTCCAGAAGGGTTACCGGCTTCATGATCGCGTACTCAGGCCCACGATCGTAAAGGTGGGCAGGCAGAAGAACTACAGCAATAAATCTGATCACAGTCAATCAAAGGAGTGATGGGCATGCCGAGGGTTATTGGAATTGACCTTGGTACTACAAACTCGGTGGTGGCTGTCATGGAGGGCGGCGAGCCCACCGTCATACCTAATTCTGAGGGTGGGCGGCTCACGCCTTCGGTGGTGGCCACATCTAAGTCAGGCGAGCGGCTGGTTGGACAGGTAGCGAAACGACAGGCTATCACCAACCCCGAAAACACGATCTTTTCCATCAAGCGCTTCATGGGCCGAAAGTTCAATGACCCGCACGTGGAGCGCGACAAGAAGCTTGTGCCCTACAAAATGGGCGAAGCTTCTAACGGCGACGTGCGAGTATACACGGGCGGGAAGGCATACTCCCCCCCGGAAGTCTCAGCGATGATCCTGCAGAAGCTCAAGCAGGATGCAGAGGCCTACCTAGGTGAGAAGGTGACGGAAGCGGTTATCACGGTACCCGCCTACTTCAACGACAGCCAGCGGCAGGCCACCAAGGATGCCGGCACCATCGCCGGACTGAACGTCCTCCGAATTATCAACGAGCCCACCGCAGCGTCCCTGGCTTACGGACTCGACAAGAAGAAGGACGAGACCATCGCGGTCTACGACCTGGGCGGGGGCACTTTCGATATCTCGATACTGCAGCTAGGCGAGGGCGTCTTCGAGGTGAAGTCCACCAACGGTGACACGCACCTCGGTGGCGACGACTTCGACCAGCGCGTTATCGATTGGTTGGCCGACGAGTTCAAGAAGGAAAATGGCATCGATCTGCGCCAGGACCGGATGGCGCTCCAGAGACTGAAGGAAGCCGCGGAAAAGGCGAAGATTGAGCTGTCATCCACCCTTTCCACGGAGGTCAACCTTCCGTTCATCACCGCCGACGCTACCGGCCCCAAGCATCTGACCATAACGCTCACCCGCGCCAAGTTGGAGCAGCTAACCGGTGATCTGATCGAGCGGAGCATCGGTCCGGTGAAGCAGGCGCTGGCCGACGCAGGCTTTGGCGCCACCCAGGTGGACGAAGTGATCCTGGTGGGCGGCCAGACCCGTATGCCGGCGGTGCAGGAAGCCGTGAGGAAGGCGTTCGGCAAGGAGCCTCACAAGGGCGTCAACCCCGACGAGGTGGTGGCTGTCGGCGCCGCCATCCAGGCCGGCGTGCTGAAGGGCGAGGTGCGCGACGTCCTGCTGTTGGACGTGACGCCGCTCTCCCTGGGCATCGAGACCCTGGGCGGCGTGGCCACCCGGCTGATTGACCGGAACACCACCATCCCCACATCCAAGAGCCAGATCTTCTCGACCGCATCGGACAGCCAGACCAGCGTCGAGATCCACGTGCTGCAGGGCGAGCGGCCGATGGCCTCGGAGAACAAGAGCCTCGGACGGTTCATCCTGGACGGCATTCCGCCCGCGCCACGCGGGCTCCCTCAGGTCGAGGTGACCTTCGACATCGACGCCAACGGTATCCTGAACGTGTCCGCC
>JAJYKO010000345.1 GCA_021788565.1 Chloroflexota bacterium | reverse complement strand
TCGTGTCCGGGCACGGCCCCGACTTTGAGGACGCCAAGCAATGGAGGGGCAAGCTCGGCGGCGACCTCACCGTCGAAGATGGGTACGCGGCGGCCCAGCAGGTGGCCCTCAACCTGCTGGCCACACTGAAGGCCGAAATCGGCGAGCTCGCCAAAGTGCGGCGCATCGTCAAGCTGCTGGGCATGGTGAACTCCGCGCCCGACTTCGGCGAGCAGCCGAAGGTGATCAACGGCTGCTCGGACCTCTTTGAGGACCTCTTCGGCCCGCGCGGCAAGCACGCCCGATCCGCCGTGGGCATGGCCGCCCTCCCGGGCGGCATCCCAGTCGAGATCGAGATGATCGTGGAGGTGGAGTAGAGGAACATCATAGCTTCTGGAATACGTTCAAGTGGGCGTACTTCGGCGACCACGCCCGATTGCCTCCCCCGGTGATCGCGGTACAGGAACTTTTTCCTATTGCCCCTCCAGGCGGTTTCCCTATCCTGTTCGTACCTGCTGCCGTGGGCGCGGTAGGGCAGCAAGCCAACTGAATAGCCAACGAAGGCGGAAGTCACCATGAAAGGGTGGAATAGATCCTTCGGGCGAACCATCAGGGACAAGGCCTTCTACAGACTGATCGGCGCGATCACCATCGTGAGCCTCCTGCTCAGTCTGGGCGGGGCAGTGCTGCCCGTGCCGGGGTCCAGGCGGCCTCCATCTCGGCGGCACCGAAGAAGCCGGCCGCAACGGCCACGGCAGTCCCCACGGCAACGACCACAACCACACCCGCTGCCGCTGTCCTCACTCCAACCGCCGGGGCCGCCAGGTATCCCACTGTGACGGCAAGTATGGAGGGGCTGGGATCCGCGGCATCGAAAGGCAGGCCACTCGGAGCCGCCCCGGCGGCGACCCTTGTCCAGTCCCTGGTACTCGGCCAATCCGGCACCGTCCGAGTGACCGACAAGTCGGTTGTCAATGCCTGTAATGGGGATTTCGGCATCTACGCCCCAATCAACCAGGACATCTTTGCCAACTATAACTCTAAGGTTGGCCAGACGATGGATCTCGGGCCCTTCCCCGCCGGCACCGAGTTGGTGTTTTACATCAGTCCCTACTCCTTCTGTGCACCGAATACCTACCTCTCCACCGATCCCAACCATGCTCACATCACTGAGCTCGGCACCGATGACTGGGAGATTGCCTGGGAGGACTGGACCGATTACAACTACACCGACCTGATCGTCGGTGTCCAGCGTGTTACGACTGCCTTACCTGTCCAACCCACGCCGACGGCCGCGCCCTCCTTCGACAAGCCTTACAGCTCCACCAGCGCGGACCCGGTGATCACCTCCACCGGCAGATACACCTACAGCCACACCGATATGGCCATCCCAGGGCGAGGCCCAATAGGCGCCAACTTAAGGATTTTATTGGCCTGGCAGTAAGGCTGTCCGGCACCGCGGAAAGGCCTAAGCAAGCCTCTCACAGCCTGGAAATGGGTCCGACAACGGCCTAACTGAGTCCCCGCCAGCCTGGTTAACAGGTCAAATTGGGGAGCACGTGTTCCAGGAACCCGCGACCGGAGCGGCCATTCTCTTAAGTTGGCGCATATTGGGCGAGGCCCGGCCATCGCCTTCGCCAGGGCTTACAACGGCCTCGACACCCGAGTGAGTCCCACGGGGCCAGGCTGGACCCACTCCTACGACATCCACCTGGCCGACCTCAGCGGGGCGACCGCCGTGGCAGCCTCGGGGGACCACAGCCTCGCGCTGAAGGGCGATGGCACGGCCTGGGGCTGGGGGGACAACACTTACGGGCAGGTGGGGGATGGGACCACGACCAATAGGAGCACGCCGGTGCAGGTGACGGGCATCAGCGGGGTCAGCGCCCTAGCGGGAGGGGTCAACCACTCCCTCGCCCTCAAGAGCGACGGGAGCCTGTGGGCCTGGGGTGTCAATGGCTACGGCCAGATCGGCGCGACCACCAGTGGCAGCTGTAATGGCGCTCCCTGCACCACGACCCCTGTCCAGGTTACGGGCGTCACCGGGGTCAGCACCATGGCCGGCGGGGGCAACCACTCCCTGGCGGTGAAGACGGACGGCACTGTCTGGGCCTGGGGGGCCAACGCCTTCGGACAGATCGGCGTCACGACCAGCGGGAACTGCAACGGTGCCCTCTGCGCGACCACACCCGTGCAGGTGACGAGCCTGAGCGGGATCGCCGCGGTGGCGGGAGGGGCCAACCACAGCCTCGCGCTGCCCGCCTCGCAGCCGATGACGGCCTACGGCTACGACAAGCTCTACCGCCTGACCTCGACTAGCGGGGCGAGGGACGCCACCTACGGCTACGACCCCGCCGGCAACCGCGTCACCATGGGGAGCACCACTTACAGCTACGACAGGGCCGACAGGATCACGCAGGCGGGCTCGACCTCCTACACTGTTGACGCCAACGGGAACCTCACCGCCAGGGGGAGCGACAGCTTCACATACGACCAGGCCAGCCGCCTCAAGAGTGCGAGCGTGGGGGGGACCAACTCGACCTACGCATACGACGGGGACGGCAAGCGGGCCAGCAAGACCGTGGGGAGCACGACCACGAGCTACGTCTACGACGTGAACGCGAGCCTGCCCCTCCTCCTGCATGACGGCGCCCGCAAGTACGTGTGGGGGCTGGGGCTCGCCTTCGCGGTGGACACCTCGGGCAACCCCATCGTCTATCACACCGACGGCCTGGGATCGGTGAGGGCCCTCACCGACGGGAGCGGCAACGTGGTCCAGACCTACCAGTACGATGAGTACGGCAACGTGGTGTCCAGCTCGGGGAGCATCACCCAGTCCTTCCAGTATGTGGGTGAGCAGCGGGATGAAACGGGGCTGGTGTATCTGAGGGCGAGGATGTATGATCCAGTGGGTGGCAGGTTTCTTGGCAGAGACCCAGTACCCGGGAGAATGACCAGCCCCTCTTCGTTGAACAGGTATGTGTACGCGGAGTCCAATCCGATAGATCTGGTCGACCCTAGCGGGCTGGACACGGGTGGAGGTTGCATAACCGAAGATTTCGGGGTGGGCGTCTACCATACGCGCACTATCTGCGTTGTGGTGGCGACGAACACGGACGTTGGAGTGACGTGGTCGAGTGGCATTGGGGGAACGTCTGGCATCAAGGTCGGCATCGGCGCCGGAGGACAGGTGTCGGCCGGCAACAGCATCTCTGATCTTGAGGGAGATGCCATTGTGATCGGGGGCAGTGTGAGAGCCGGCCCAGGTGCCAGCGTCGAGTATTTCCAGAATACTCGTGCGAGCGGTTACGTGAGCGGCGTGAACATATCTCGCGATATTGGCCTAAGTTGGACGCCCGAATGGCTCGCGCCCCTCGAGGTACACACGGCCTACACGCGTACGTCAAGCCTACACGTGAATGTGCGTGACCTGTGGGAGCAGTTGAGAAAGCTGATCCAGGGCATCGCACCAAGCGGCGAACCCGCTGGCCAGCCAAAGAACTAGGATCCCATTGCTCAAGCCAGCAGACAGAGAAGCCGCCTGCTCACATGGAGGGGGCAGAAGTGGCCGGCCCTCGCGAAGCGCGTTGGCTGGTGGAGGCACCCCTGCGGACACCCCAAGTCTGCAGCCTGCCGTCGGTCCCTGCTCGCACGAGCGGCGAGCATCGATACTGCTCGTGTGCAAGGAGGCTGGATGTCGGTACTAGTTGTTGCAGTCGTAGGTCTGCTCTACCTTGGTGTGGCCCTTTGGATGCTGAGGGCTCGGTCGGAGTTCCTGCGGCTATATCGCGAACGACGAGACCCAGACCTGCTGTTGCCCGAGGAGGCGGCGGAACGCCTCTTGGACGGTTCCGCCGCGCCTAGGCTCGATGTTCTCGGGTCGGTGGGGGACAGTCTTAGGGCAACGAGTGAGCAACAAGGAGATCAGGTGTTGGAGAGGGCGCGGCAGAAATACAGGTTCCGAAGCAAGGTGCTGACGGCTTCCATGTTCTTGGCGCTCCTAATTTGCGCCGTTGCCCTCTCCATTCGCGGCTGACCCTCAAGGAGAGCGGAACGACGCCGGGCTAAGGACGGCCTCATGCTAAGGCGCGAAAAGCAGTTCAGCTCGTGGATTCGACCGACTGTGGTCGGGGGAAGCAAATGAGGCTGTTCGTTTTCATGTTCGGGCTGGCGGCGAGCATAAGCCTTGCTTATGTCGGCTTCACCGCGATAGTCCCTAACCAAGGCGTGTTCGGAGCCGTCTGGACTGTGGCTTCCCTCTTCGTCGCTCTAGTGCACATGTATGGGCTCTCCCGCCATCTCGCGAGGCGCATCCGGCGCTAACTCAGTTCTCCCTGGCTGTCAATAGGCGCCCGATGTATACCGGGCATGGCCGACGGGACGGGGAGCACGAGCTACTCCTACGACGAGATGGGCCGCCTTACCTCGGTGACCAGCCCCGGCCCCAAGACGGTGGGATATCGCTACGACGCCGACGGCAACCGCACCAAGGTGATATACTCCGACGGCACCGCGGTCGAGGGCGGCATCCCGCAGCCCCCGACGGGAACGAGCCTGCTCAAAGCGCCTGTCTAGATCGTCGCGGAGGAGGCGCACCTGCTCGTCGGTGAGGAAGCGGGGCAGGGTGTCGGGTTGTCTTACGCTGGGCAAGCGGAGCAGGGACCGGGGAACCAGATACTCACGGTCCTGCAGGAACAGCAGGAAGCCGCGGAAGTAGCGCAACTCGGCGTTCACGCTGCTCGCGGCGTATCCGGCCCCGAGCATGTGTCCCACGTAGTCGAGGAGGTGCTGGCGCTTGATATCCCCGATGTCACGGACAGGGTAGCGCTCGAAGAGGTAGCGCCAGAGCCGGGTGTGGACCGACCAGAAGTTGCGCGCCTGCTCGACGAGACACCTCGGGCGCCAGTTGCGCTGCATCAGAAGCTGGTAGCGCTCCATTTCGGTTACGAGCCAGTCGGGCAGCCCCTCGCAGTGGCGAGCGTAGTTGATGGCGGGGAGCTTCACCTCGAGGATGCCCTGCTCCTGCTTGAGGAAGGTGCGGAACTTCGCAAGGGCCTTGCGGCAGTTGTCCGTCCACTGGGCGCTGAGGCGCTTGGCCTCGACGTAGTCCATGGCTGCCTCGAGATCTGCGGCGAGGTCGATCTCGTGGTGGGGCTTGGGGGTGAGGCCGAGGACGTGGCCGGCCATGGGGAGGTAGATGACGTCGATCACGGCCTGGCTAAATCCGCCACCGACGAGCCAGTCCCGGTAGCGATCCAGGAGGGCGACGTTCTCATCTGGCCAGGCCGAGGTGGGCAGTGGTCGGGGTGCGTCAGGAGGCAGGCCTCGCTCATGAGCCCACTTGAGTGCTCTGTCGTAGCGAGCAGCGGTGGAGGGAGCTTCACTCGTCATCGCCAATCCTCCAGCTTCTCGCTGGCAGCGTAGAAGTCGGCCCGGACCTGGTGGTCGTTGGCGGCGACGTAGTTCTGGGTGGTCTCCAGCCAGGCGTGGCCGAGGAGTTTCTGGATGACGAGGACCGAGACGTCGGCCTCGACCAGGTCATTTGCGAAGGTGTGGCGCAGGCGGTGGGCGCTGAGGTCAACGCCGGCCTCTGCTCGGTAGCGCATGAGGCGCTTGTGGATGGCCGTGGTGGACATGCCCCTTCCCTGATAGGAGAGGAAGACGGCATCCGAGGCGAGGCGTGGGCGGAGGGCGAGGTAGGCGCGGAGAGCGTGCTCTGCCCGATGTGACAGGTAGACCGAGCGATCCTTGCCGCCCTTGCCATGAGCGACGATGCGGGGGTGGGGCTCCTCCAGGTAGAGATCGGACATGCACAGGGATGCGACCTCGGAGATGCGCAGGCCGCAGCGGAGCATCAGGAGGAACATCGCCAGGTCGCGGCTGTGGTCGATGACGGAGAGGAAGGCCACCACGTCGGCAGCTGCAACGGGCCTGGGCAGGCGCTCGCGGGGTCTGATGGCGTGCCGGTGGGGCAGCACGGGGCAGACGAGGGAAGGATCGTCGTCTGCGAGGAAGGTGTAGAGAGCGGTGATAGCGGCCAGGCGGCGGTTGATGGTGGCGGGAGACATACCGCGCTCAGCCTGCTCGATGACGAACCGGTCGACGTCGTGGAAGGTAACTTCGCTGGGCGGCTTATCGCCGACCACTTGAGCGAATTGGTGGAGATCGAACGAGTAGTCCCGCCAGGTGCGGGCCTGGGGATTGCGGCGGCGCAGCCAATTGACGAAGGAATCGACCTCGCCTAGCATGAGGCAGCCTCCTGTTGGTTAGATGGTGGACCGGCATCCCCATTCTACCTTCAGGAGGTTGTTGCTCCTTAACAACCCCTAAAGAGCCGATGGGCCTGGTTAAGATAACTGTCCCGGGACGGGGAGGTTCCTG
>JAJYKO010000344.1 GCA_021788565.1 Chloroflexota bacterium | reverse complement strand
CTACCTCCTGGAACTTCTCACCAATAATTAAGATGCGTCGGCCCTACGGGGGGACGGGATGGGGGATGATTTCTATCATCTATCCCCCATCCCCTTGGATGCTAACCGGTGACTGTCCAACCGACGAGGTTGCCTACGGCGAACAGCGTAAGTATGACGAGCCCCGTGATGACAAGTGCCCAGAGGATCGTGAGGGCAAGGTCATCGGAGGGGACAAAGTGCACGCGAAATCGACCGGTTCGCCCCGGGGGCCAGCCGGGCCGCCGACCACCAGTGGAGATGGGTCTTCTGGCCAACCTTAGCGCTCCCTCTTCTGGAGTATCCATAATCCGTTTCCAACCGTATACTAGACGCCAGAGGCAGGGCAAGGCCTGATGCACAGCTTAAGGATGGCTGAGGACGAGGTTAACCTGAATTAAAAGGTGAACGCGCTGTTATCTTGTATCAGATAGTGGGCGATGATAGGCTTTGCCAGTGATGAGTGATCGGCGATCGGTGATGAGCGATGAGCGCGAGGGAGTCGTCCTCAACGCCCGTCGGGGAGGTGGCGGATGGTAACTGGGCCGGAGACGATTCTGATAGTGGACGACGATTCTTTGATATGCAACTCGATAGCTTACGCGCTGAAGCAGGAGGGCTACAGCGTGGTGATAGCCGGCACCGGCCAGTCGGCGATGGAGGAGATGGCGCGCCGGAATCCGGACATGGTTGTGCTAGACGTGGGGTTGCCGGACATCAGCGGCGTGGAGGTGTGCCGCCGGATACGGCGCGACTCGTCGGTACCGATCATGTTCCTCACGGCCCATCAGGACGAGGTAGACAAGGTGGTGGGCCTGGACGCGGGCGGCGATGAGTACGTGGTGAAGCCGGTTGGGATCGCGGAGCTGGCCGCCAGGGTTCGCGCGATGTTGAGGCGGAGCGGCCGCCCGGCGGGCGCAGGCACGCCGACCGAGTTCTGGGTGGAAGACGTGCACCTGGACCTGGATGGGCACCGGGTGGAGGCGCACGGTCGAAACGTGGCACTGACCCCCAGGGAGTTCGATCTGCTGCATCTGCTGATCTCCAACTCGGGTCGCGCGTTGGCGAGGCAGCATATCCTAGACTCGGTGTGGGGGACGGACTGGTTCGGCGACGAGAACGTGGTGGAAGTGTTCATACGGCAGTTGCGGCGGAAGATCGAAGACGATCCCGACCGGCCGCGGCTGATCGAGACGGTCAGGGGGGTGGGCTACCGCTTTTCTTCTGGGAAGGTCTAAGCGATGTTTAGAAGCCTCCGAAGCAAGCTGGTGCTGAGTCACGTTGGGTTGATGCTGCTGGCCATGGTGATCCTCGGGGCGTACCTGGTCCAGAACATGGACCTATTCTACCTGGAGACGGTGCAGGCGCGGGTCCGGAACGATGCGGTGGTTCTGGCAGAGAGGGTGGCTCCGGACCTTGCCGCCGGCAACTACGGCGCCGTGAAGCAGTACCTCGCCGATATGGGTCCGCACATCGAAGTTCGCGTGCTGGTCACCGACGCGAACGGGGTGATTGTCGGTACCACCGAGCCCGATGAGTTCCAGGACATAGGGAAGCCGGGGGCGGCTCTCGGGCTGCCGGCGGTGATAACGGGCAGGATAGAGCACGTTGTCCAGAGGCCCGGCGATCCGTCGGCAGAGGTTGTCTCACTCGCGACGCCGGTCGACTTGGGCGGCAAGCGGGTGGGGGCGATACGGCTGTCGTACCAGCTTCGGGACCTTGGGCAGGAGATCCAGAAGCTAACCGACATCATCGCTGTGGGGCTCGGTGCAGCGGCGGCGGCCGGGCTGGTAATCTCGCTGGTGCTGGCGCAGAGTCTGAGCGAGCCCGCGCGCCGGCTCGTGACCGCCGTGAAGGCCGTGAGCGCCGGCGATCTGACCTATCGCATCCAGCCCACCGGTCGGGACGAGATCAGAGACGCGGGGCGTGCCTTCGATTCCCTCGCGGAGCGGCTGCAGCAGCTGGAGGAGGCGAGGCAGCGTCTCCTGGGGGACGTGGCTCACGACATCCACTCCTCCATCACCGGGGTTAGCATGGCGGTGGAGGCCCTCCAGCGGGGGGCGGCGGACGACCCGGTGACGCGGTCGCTGCTGCTGGAGGGGCTGGCGAGCCACAGTCACCGGCTTCACCGAATGGCGGACGACCTGCTGGAGTCGGCCCGGATCGAGGGCGGGCGCCTGCGGCTTCAGTGCGCCAATGTGGATCCTAGCAACGTGATTCGGGCAGTCGCGGCGGAGTTTGCGGCGGAGGCCGACCAGCAGGGAGTCGGGATCGAGCTGGAGGTGGGGGCAGCCCTCCCGAGGGTGTGGGCAGATGGGCACAGGCTGACCCAGGCGCTCGGGAACCTGGCGGAGAACGCAATTCGCCACACCTCGCCGGGCGGAAAGATCTACGTGGGGGGCGACACGCGCGGCAGGGAGTGCGTGTTGTACGTGCGGGACGAGGGGCCCGGGATCGCGGAGCAGGACCAGGCGCACCTATTCGACAGGTTCAAGAGGTTCGAGTCCGACAGACCGGGCAGGCTTGGGTTCGGGCTCGCCATCGCGAAGGCGCTGGCGGAGGCGCACGGGGGGCGCATCGAGGTGGCGAGCGTGCAGGCGGAGGGGGCTACGTTCAGCATCGTGCTGCCTCTAGAAGAAGTCGGCGCGGAGGAGCGAGGTGGCCTGGACGGCGGAGGGGCTCGCCAGGTGGCCTCAGAGGGTGGGGCAACGGAGTTGGCGTAGCGCTCAGGGCGAAGGGTTATCGGGACCAGTCAACAGGAATGGGCGGCTCGTAGTGGGCCGCCCATTCCTGTTTTGGGGATGGGACCGATATATGTCAACTGGACCCGGTAACCTCGGCGCCGCGACAGAGGGCTACCCGGCGCCGGCCGTGATCCAGAGTGCTGCCGATTGGCGTATCCGGTGAGGACGCGCGCTCTTGAATGGCGCGGCTACCGGTGACGGTAGGAGGATAGCAGGAGGGCGGGCGATGGGCCTGAAACAACGCTTTGAGGGGGCTTAGCTGGGATTGAACGTAGGCTGAACGAAAGCTGAAGGGGCGGCTACAAGGTCGCTGAACGCAAGATGACTAACGTAACGCCAGTGCTAAAGGAGCTAGTAAGCGGTACACGAGATGTGACGCGTATATGGCGGCTTTCGGGAGTCGGCTCCGAAGAAACGGAGCATTAGAGGGGACGGCGAGAGGTGGTCGAGTGTGCCATTGGGTGTCGTTTCGCTCGGAACGAGCAGAATTGCCAGGGGGGATGGAGGCCGAATCCCGCCTCCTCAGCCCCTGGAGGGGCCGAATCGGCGATCATTACAAGACTGTAATTAGTCGTCGGGTCCCCCCGGCCTCGTCGCCGGGCGCTCAGGCGTCGTCAATGACGAATTTCTGACAGGCTGGTGGTTGTTGTTCCTGCTGGAGTAATCCCCTCCTTCTAAGATATCGGGCACAGCGCTAGCGGCGCTGTTCGCAAATCCCCCACGGATCGCCTGGATCCTCGTTAGCGGCGAGGGCCAGGCCACAGCACAAGAGAAGGAGGTATCTCCAATGGTCAAGTGGCGAAGTGCCTGGGTCAAGGTTGCCTATGTCGGGATCGCCCTCATGGGTCTGGCTGCCGTGGCTGGTGCCGGGTGGGGCTGGGGCTAGTCAGCTCTTCCGGTCAACCTCAGGCCAGGATCTGCTCTTCATGTTGCGTACCGGCGCCGTGAGTGGCGGCCGGTCCGTGGCAGACGGGCGAAGTGGGCCCCCTTTTCCCGCGTCTCTACCGTGTGGAAAGGGGGGACGCTTTTGTCCGGCCTGGGGCGATTCGGCGCTCCACGCGTTCAACGGTCCCCAAGATCCAGGCTCCTACCTCCGCGATCCTGCACAATACTATCCCGCCGTCTCCGGGATTTCTTGAGACTTTAGTCCCGGGTTTTGGCGGCGATTGGTCCCGGGCCCCTCGCGTCGCCACCTCACAAGACCGATTCAGTTGATTGGAGGGAGCGGCACCGACCGTCCGTTTTTCGCTCGGCGCGCCGACGGCTTTCGGTTCAGTTGATCTCAGCCTGAGAGGATCTACCAAAAGCGACACAAACAGGATAGACTACGTGCACCTGGTGGGAAGTAGGGACCACCACGCACCGACGGTGGATTCTCTGCCGCCTCCTCTGCAGTTCCGCCTTTCGGGCAACGTGTTGGCACCGGGGCCTGTCGCTCTGATTGGTGCCGCTCTCGTTTTCCTTCTGGACATTGTTGGAGTGTCGCGTGGCTGGCGGTAGCAAACTGCCCACAATGGCGTTGATCTACATCTGGGTGGTGACGGTGGGCGCAATGGCGCTGGTGGTCGCCTATCTGTTCATCCCAGTTGGAGCGTGGCCGGCCCCATCGGTGTCCCGCCCCGAAGTGGTGGCCGCGGGCGTCATGTTCGCGGTCGCCGGATTTCTCGCCGAACTGTTCCCTGTAGAGTTACCGAGCGCGCGCATTTTCGACAACAACGTGGATAGGATCTCGCTGTCCAGTCCCGCGTATATAGCCTGTCTCACGCTGTACGGTCCGGCTCTTGCAGTCGTCGTGGCGGGAGTGTCCGTCCTGGCCGCTGAGCTCTGGAATCAAAAGGGAATAGCGAAGGCCGCGTTCAATTCCGGCCAGTACGTTCTCACAGTTGGCATAAGTGGACTCTTCCTGCTCGGTACAGGCACTGATCCTCACTCTTTCGCCCATTACGTTACCTCTCCGGGCGGGGTTCTGGCGCTTCTTCTTACGCTGGCTTCCTACTTCCTCCTGAACACGTCGCTAGTCGCCGGAATCATGGCGATGATCAAGGGGTCCAGCATCCTCGATCAGATGAGGCAGGAGAGCTGGGAGCTTCTACCGCCATACGTGGGAATGCTGAACATCGGTACGATCGCTGCCATCCTTTGGACGGTGAGTCCTCTTGCTCTCGTGCTGCTCCCGCTTCCGCTGGCAGTCCTTCGTGTCGCCTTCAGGGCGACCGCCCAGTTAAAGGACGAGACACTCAAGGCGCTGATCGGAGTGGCGGAGATGGTCGACTCCAGGGATTCGTACGCATACCGACACTCAGTGGACGTAGCGCGCTACGCGACGCAGGTGGCAACGAAGCTTGGATTGCCGCTACGGGAGGTCGAGCTTATCAACCTGTCTGCCCTGCTCCACGACATCGGGAAGATCGGCACACCCGATAGTGTGCTCCACAAGCCGGCGGCACTCACGGACGACGAGCGCGCGGTGATGCAACTTCACCCCGCGGAGGGCGCGAAGGTGCTCCGCTACTTCTCTCTTTTTCGCCCGGGCGCCGACATGGTGCTGTACCACCAGGAGCACTTCGATGGGACCGGGTATCCCCAGAGAATTGCCGGGGAGCAGATACCGCTGGGAGCCCGCATTATCCATGTAGCCGATGCATACCAGGCAATGACCTCCGACAGGGTCTATCGCAAGGGGATGGACCCAAATAGGGCAGCGAGCCTGCTGGTCGCGGACGCGGGCAAGCAGTTCGATCCGCAGATCGTGAAAGTCCTGGTGGAGACGCTGGTCGAATCTGGGGTGCCCCTGGATCCCAAGCTGCTCGAAAAGTCACTGGCGGCGACTACTTCCACGTATGAGGAGCGGAAGAATGTTCTTGTGGCCGGTGGTTCTGATCGGCCTAACACTGGCCCTGATCACTCGTAGGCCCCTCGGCAGGCTGCTGGCGAGGAAGTTCAGCCGAATGGGACTGTTGTTCTTGGGGCTCGCTCTCCAACTCATCCTTTCGGTCCCCGCTTTCGCACCGATTCTGTCGGCGTCCACGCTGCCCGGCCTGGCAAAGCTTGGCGGCTTGCTCTACGTGGGCTCCATGGTCTCGCTACTCGTCTTCGCCTGGTTGAACCGTCACTGCCTGGGCGTCGCCGTCATGGGGACTGGTCTGCTGATGAATGCCGCGGTAATAGCCGCCAACGGCGGTCAGATGCCGGTCAGCCCTGCAAGGATGGCCGAACAGGGAAGCCTGAACTGGATGATGGCACAAGAGAGAGGGGGCGCGTGGCTGCCCCACTCGACGATGGGGGAACAAACGAGGCTAGCCTTCCTGGGCGACTCGCTTCTTCTAAGGGCGCCGCGACCGTTAACCAAATCGGTGATCGTCAGCCCGGGCGACCTGGTAGTGGCCGCGGGAGTCCTCCTGTTTCTGCTGGTGATCCCCGAGGCGAGGGCAGCCCAAGTCCCGAACCCCGATCACGTGACCTTACCTCAATAAGAGCCCGACCGAGGAGAGGATCCACCGTCAAGTCACAAAGACGGCAAGGGACAGTACGAAATCCTCACCGAGCCCTCGGTGATCTTCGTGATCTTGGTGGCTTTGTGGTTAATGGATCGGGTCTCGCC
>JAJYKO010000343.1 GCA_021788565.1 Chloroflexota bacterium | reverse complement strand
GCCGCGAATCGGCATGGACCTGAAGCTCCTCAAAGAGAAGTACGGCGAGAAGCTCACCTTTTTCGGTGGTGTGAACTGCGAGACCCTCACCTCGGGCACCGAGGAACAGATCGAGGAGGAGGTGAAGCACGCCATCCGCCATGCCGGCCCGGGTGGTGGCTTCGTGATGTGCTCGGGCAACACGCTGATGCCCGGCACGAAATGGGAAAACTACGAGGCGATGCGAGCGGCGACAAGGAAGTTTGGAGCGTATCCTATTTCGGTGTCCGAGTGAGGAAGCCGGGGAGTGACCGAGGCCAGTAATCTGTTACTCGTGATCCACCATCTGGGAGTCGGGCGGGGCAGCGCTAGCCCACGCGTTGGGAATGAAGTCCCACGAAGGATTGGCTGTTGTTGGATCGGTCATGGTTGACGCCGCTCGCCTAGAAGCTCATGCCACGCTAATCTGTCGCTGGTTCGCGGCGGGCGGACCCGATCGCGAAGACCATCCTGCCTCCGTTGCGTATATGCTCTGCCATCGCCCTTTCGGCGGCGTCCGGGTCCCGCGCCGTTAGAGCCTGCATCACGCGTTCGTGCTCCGCCATCGACGCAGTGGACCGTCCCGGAATTGAAACGAAAGCGTCCCAGGGGCATTTGGTCCAGATGGTGCGGATCGTTCTCTCAAGGAGCCTTGACCCAGCCGCTCGATAGATAGTCACGTGCCAACGATCGTTGATGGCCGAGAAAGCGCGAGGGTCCCCCGCGTCCAGGAGTTCCATCATGGTGAGGTGCAGGGACCAGAGGAGATCGAGGTCGGACCTCGTCAACCGGGTTGCAGCGAGCCTGGTGGCGTATCCCTCGAGCAGGACTCTGATTGGATACGCTTCATGCACCTCCAGGCTGTCAGCGTCCTGAACCCGCACCCCTTTGTTGGGAACGTACGTAACAAGGCCGTCGGCTTCCAGCCTTCGCAGAGCTTCGCGAACCGGGGTCGAACTGATACCGAGCTGCTCCGCGATCTGATCTTGCCGAAGCCTCTGCCCAGGCTGGATCTCACCGCTCTGCAGCTTTGCCAGAATGAACTGTAGTACGACTTCAGTCTTGCTCCTGTAGCGCAGTTCTTCGCTCGCCATGGTCCCACTCTCACGTTTCGCGGCTTCCCGAAGCCGTACTGCTCCGGCTGTATTATACAAAAGGCAGCACGTCGCGTGATGAGCGTGTGAGCTTTCGCCTGCCACCGGGATGGGCGCCCAGTTCGGATCGAATATGGGGAGAACGACCACCGCTGTGCCCGCTTCGCCTTCGCCGATGGGTGGCTGCGAGCGCGAGGTCTCCAGTCTGAAGGCCCTGTGGGGAATGCCCACGCACGACTCGTGTGCTCCAGGGATGTCGTGAAGGTCGCGCTGGAACCGCTTGCCCGCGATCCCCTCCTCTTCCTGCACCCTCCCAGCGCTGGATGTGCCGAGTGCGACGGGGCACGAAGAAGTGTAGCTCTCTGACGCCCTGGATCAACTCCGTTGGTGGACCAGATGGCAAGGCTGTGTTCATGTTGGCCACCGAATTCCGCGGCTCCGATAAGGTTAAGGAAGTGGCCGAGGCCAGAATTGGGGAAGTGGTAATCGGTAAGGCTCCGGCGCCAGGAGCCGGCTGGCCGCGATAGAGATCTTGCCCTGCGACGTCAGAAGACCCCCGGTATCAGGTGCCAGCGGACTTTGGCGCAATACTCTACATAACCGGGGAGATTTTGTGCGAGGAACTTCTCTTCGTCAAAGAGCCGCCAGACGAGGCCAAGAATTGTGAGGATGGCAGGAATGAGCCCCCAGTAGGAGCCAAGCGCCAGGGTCATCGCTATGAACCAGATAGCCGCGCACGAATACATCGGATTGCGCACGATGGCATAGGGTCCGGTGGAGATCGCCCTCTGGCCCTCGATGACCTGGACGGTCGCGGAGCCGAAGGAATTCTCTCGAAATACCCGATAGACCATCCACATCGCGACTATGATTAAGACATCGCCGGCTACGGAGAGCCAAGGGGGCATGCTCGACCAGCCGAAACGGTGGTCAAGGCCGGGCAAGACGAACGTGGCGATGGCGGGAAGCCCGGAAAACAACACGATGATTCTTTGGATGGGTCTCCGCTCCGCGGCTGGGCCAGCTTTAGTCCTGTTCTCGAGCAGTATCGGATCGCTTGCGATATGGAGTGTGAGGGGAACGCAAGACAGAGCACCTATCCCGAGAAAGACCCAGGCCTGCCAATAGTCGATCGTCCCCGCCGAAAGAAAGAGCGCGAGCCCTATGAGCCCGAAGGATACGACAAGCCAGAGCCACACGATTAACTTGGGATTCTTCATGCCCAAATCATAGCACTCGGCACCCGCGCGGATGCTGACCATCGGATGGCGAGCTCCTACGTCTACCAGGATCGCGGCAAATCGGCGCCTCCTGCATGGCGCCAGATTAGCCGCTCCTGGCACCCGGGGCATGGGGCTGGCCGGAGCGCGATTGCGGCGTGCGAGCGCAACTGACGGAGGGGTCGGCGGACCTCGCCCCGGGTCAGCGTGGGGATACCTGGTATAGTAGATAGTAACGTCGTTACACATGAGGCAAGGTCATGGGAGGCCTACTGGCGAGGGCGTTCCTCGGGCTGCTGTTTCTACTCGTCGTGCTCGCGGCCTCACTCTTCGTTCCGGCGGGCACGCTCCATTACTGGCAGGCGTGGCTGTTCCTGGCCGTGTTCGGCGTGTCGGTGACGGCGATCACCGTCTACCTCGCTCGCGAAGACCCGCAGCTTCTGGAGCGGCGAGTGTATGCGGGTCCTGTCGCGGAGAGGGAGAGGAGCCAGAGGATCATACAGTCGCTCGCATCGCTGGCGTTCATCGCGATGTTCGTCGTTTCTGGGCTCGATCACCGCTTCGCCGGGTCCGCCACTCCGCTCTTCGCTGTCGTGGTGGGTGATCTACTGGTTGCGCTGGGTCTCCTGATCGTCTTCTTCGTCTTCCGAGAGAACACCTTCACCTCGGGTACGATCCAGGTAGATGCGGGGCAGAGGGTCGTGTCGACGGGGCCATACGCGTTGGTGCGTCATCCGATGTACAGCGGAGCCCTCATCATGCTCGTCGGCGTGCCCCTTGCCCTTGGCTCATGGTGGGGGCTGCTTCCTATCATCCCGATGATCCTGGTGATCGTGTGGCGGCTCTTGGCCGAGGAGGAATACCTGGCAAGGAACCTCGCGGGCTATCGGGAGTATCAGTGGAGCACAAGGTATCGCCTGATGCCGCGCGTCTGGTGATGAGCCACGATGCCGCAGCCCCAGGTGAGATGGATCAGCTCGTTACGGAGATCAGGGTCCTCCTCCGCACTCGTTGTGAAGGTCCCGTCGGGACGGGTGCCGCCTACTAAGGCGCGGCCTCTGCGTCATCGGACGCTACAGCTCTGCAGCAGGACGGATTCTGCTCCACGCTGCGCCTCGTCGGATGAGGCCTGGACCGTGATCCTGTCCCCTGGGCTAGCGGCGGTTCCATGGTTGCCAACATCGCAGAGCACCCTGGTCGGGATGCTGGTGGTCAGCTCGATCAGGAGGTCGTTGCCCTGCTGCCTCACGGCGGAGACGGTTCCCTGGACCACGAGAGTCTTGTGGACATAGTCCGAGTAGAAGCGGTCCTCCTGCATGGCGAGCGCGACCTCGTCCGCGCTGACGTGAACCACGGCGGGTGTCGGTGTGGGGACTTGCTCCCTCAGCGCCCCACGGCCCGCGAATGCAATTGCGAGCACGACGAGCACTGCCGCCGCTCCCGCAATTATTGCCCTGCCCATTTCATCCTCCAGTCTCGAAAGTGCCCATCACCTCGGGGTAGCTGGACGACTGGCCGGTCAGCAGCGGGGCAGGCTGGTTACTCATGTGGTGGTCGAAGAACTGACGCACGTAGGCTCCCACGATCTCCAGCCCACGTCGCCCATCGATGGAGCCGAGCATCCCGATCGGCTTGAGGACGGGTGCGAACATGACCGAGTAGTCGGAAAAGTTGAAGTGCCTCGCTCCCTCGATCCTGAGGATGTCTCGTGCCTGGTGGCCTCCTGAGGGCGGCTCGGGCATGCTCCCAGCCTGCTCTGCCACATTCGATGACTCGGTCCCCCCGCTGAGGAGGAACATGGCAGGCTGCCCGAGGCCGAGGTGCGCCACGTCTCCATGTCGACCGCGGCTTTGCATCGGCTATCCAGGCGGCAGGCCTCCAGGGCAGCGGCCCCTCCGAGGGAGTGCCCGAAGAGGCCGATGCGGGAGAGGTCGAGTCGCCCGACAAATGGCCCACCCGCCTCCGCGTTCAGCTGTGTGAGTCGGTCCAGCACGAAGCGGGCGTCCGCCGCCCACACTCCCACCAGCCGGTCCCCAGTCGCGTTGATCGCGGCCGAGCCGGACGTCTCGGGGATCGTGCCGGCGGGGCTTCGACGGGTGACCCGCCCATCGGGGAAGACTATCGTGGTCGTGTAAGTAGGATTGATGCCGACGACCACGTAACCGTGGCTGGCGAGATCCTCGGCCAGGGTGGTGTAGTAGGGGACCACGTTCCCGTAGCCGGGTATGAAGACGAGGACCGGAAACTGATGCTGGGCGTCCGACACGGCCGCGCCCGCGACGGCGTGGACCCGGACCGCCGCCAGGTTCTGGAAGAGCTGGGTACCCACGAGGCCCCTGTCCTGCTCCAGCGCTACCCTCCAGTCGGCTGGAAGATACTGGGCGCGACCTGTGCCCTGAGTGCCTGGGGCCGCGGGATACCAGACCCAGACGAGCAGCTCGCGCTTTGTGCCGCCGGTAGGGGCAAGCGGGTCCTCGCGGGCATCGTCCACCCAGTCGTAAGCCGTCCTGCCCACCTGATAGGGACCGGTCGGATCGGACAGCACAACCGTCTGGTTCCTGCTTATCTCCAGGTAGGCCACGCCTGACATGGCGGCAATGGCGCCCAGAGCCACCAGGGCGATGATCGATCTAACGAGCAGCGGAGGGAGAGGCCAAAATCGGGACATGAGAGGACTCCTGTGGCACCCTATCAAGTGAAGAAACACCGCGGGGGACGCATTTGTGACAGGAAGTCGCGAACATGACCTGCTAATAGAGATGCTGCCTACCAGGCAGTTGTTGTTGACATAAGAATTGGTCAACTGTTCGGTGAGGAATACCCCACCGCTGGGGCCTGGTCCGACCGGAGGCCAAGGAAGCATTCCTTTAACTGGCTAATGAAACTGGCCGAAAACGCACAGTTCCCGGTCGCTAACCATGTACAGCGGCGAGCTTGGGTGAGTGTCAGCTCCGCATTGCCATTACGGCCATCGTGTTACGGAGAATCCGCCACGTCGGGCAGCTGCTGGCGCTCACGCTCCGGTCTTCGCCTCAATCTTCGCCCACTCGTCCCGAAGCTGGACGGCGCGGTTGAACACTAGCCTGCGGTCGGTGGTGTCGGGGTCGACGCAGAAGTAGCCCTGGCGCTCGAACTGGCAAATGTAGCCCGCCGCGGCGCCGGCCAGCGAGGGCTCGACGAAGGCGCTGGGCAGGACCTCCAGCGAGTTCGGGTTGAGGTTCGCGGTGAAGTCCTGGCCCTCGGGCGCGCCGGAGGGATCTTCCTTGCTGAACAGCCGGTCGTACAGGCGCACCTCGGCGGGGAGTGCGTGCTGGGCCGACACCCAGTGGATCGTTGCCTTGACCTTGCGCCCGTCGGGGGCCTCCCCGCCGGTGGTCGAGGGGTCGTAGGTGCAGCGGAGCTCGACCACCTCGCCGGTCCGGGCGTCTTTAACCACGCCCACGCACTTGACGAAGTAGGCGTAGCGCAGCCGGACCTCCCGGCCCGGGGCGAGCCGGTAGTATTTGGGCGGCGGCTCCTCGCGGAAGTCCTCCCGCTCAATATAGAGCACCCGAGAGAAGGGCACTTTCCTCGTGCCGGCGGCCGGGTCCTCCGGGTTGTTGACCGCGTCGAGCTCCTCGGTCTGGCCTTCGGGGTAATTCTCGATCACGACGCGCAGCGGCCGGAGCACGCCCATCACCCGGGGTGCGCGTTTGTTCAGGTCTTCACGCAGGCAGTGCTCGAGGAGCGCGACGTCGACCGTGCTGTCGGTCTTGGCAACTCCGATCCGGTCACAGAAGTCGCGGATCGCCTCCGGCGTGTAGCCCCGCCGCCGCAAGCCCGAGAGGGTCGGCATCCGCGGGTCGTCCCAGCCGCGCACGTGGCCCTCGCGCACCAGCTTCAATAACCATCGCTTGCTCAGGATGGTGTAGGTGAGGTTGAGGCGGGCGAACTCGATCTGGCGAGGGGCGTAGATCTCGAGCTCGCGGAGGAACCACTCGTATAGCGGACGGTGGTTCTCGTACTCTAGCGAGCAGAGCGAGTGGGTGATGCCCTCGATC
>JAJYKO010000342.1 GCA_021788565.1 Chloroflexota bacterium | reverse complement strand
AGAGGCTGTAAGGTGGCACGGGCTCATCATCATCTACTGCCTGATCGACTGCATTCCCGAGAATTGCGGGAGATCCAATTTCAAACCGGTGATTTCAGGAATTTCAAACCGGTGTTGACAGTTTAGAGGCTCGATCCTCTGCCAGCTTTAGAGGTCGTAGTGATGTGCGCACCTGTAGTTAAGCGAACGCTCGTCATCACCAAGAAGCGGGTGACGATCAATGGCGGCAGGAAGCCTGGGGTCATTAAGGCCAAGCGGGAGCTAGTCGGCTGTCAGTGACCGCCCTAAACAGACTGACCCATCACGCCCAGACCCTCGTCATTCGGGGACGCAGCTACCGGCAGTTGGGACGGAGAAAGGAGGTGGAGAGCCGAGGAGCAGATACTCAATTCGATGGCCTGGAGGGCAACAACGAGGAGCCTCCTAACTGATTCTTGAAGTCCGACAAACTCGGTTCTTAACGGCCCCCAAACTCGATCCCGTGGTATGCACCCGGGCGGCCATGCCCGGTATACATCGGGCGGCTATTGACAGCCCGAGCCAGGACTGGCCGACAGGCGATCTGTCCGCTGCGCGGACTCTCGGCATTCACAGGAGGGGAGCCCCCTAGAATATTCCCACCTCAGCCTCCTCATCCGCCGCGGGGCGGCTGCCTCAGGAAGCCGGAGTCAGCCGGAATTCCTTGACAAATGTCTTTTTCACGCGTATGCTGTATGCAGAGTACAGCATACGTGAGGCAAGGAATGGGACTCGTTCCTGGGATCGCGAGGGAAGGTTCGCTGTCGGACAAGGCGTACGGAATCCTCAAGGAGGCCATAATCCAGAATCGCCTCACTCCCAGCATGGTGCTCACTGAGGAGCAGTTGGCCAGGGATTTGGGCATTAGTCGGACGCCCGTGCGGTATGCCCTTGAGAAGCTGGCTTACGAGAAACTGATCCGCTTTCAGCAAGGCCGTGGCGCCGTCGTAGCCGAGCTCTCGGAGGAGAGCATCAGACAGGTGTACGAGGTTAGAGAGCTGGTCGAGCCAGCGACGGCACGGTTGGCCGCTCATTCGATTGAGCCTCAGAAACTGGAAGAGATCCGGTTGGTCTTGGAGAACCAGAAGGCCTCGATCGCCGCCGGGAACTACACGTCGTACCTCCTGCAGGACTACCTGTTTCACACCGGGATAGCGCAGGCCAGCCGCAACGAAATCCTGCATGAGATCGTCGTTAAGCTCAGCGTGCAGGTACAGAGGTTTCTTATCCTGTCGCGGAACTTACCTGAGAAGGCCAGGTTGGCGAGCGGAGAGCATGCCCTTGTTCTTCGCGCCTTGGAGCGCCACGACGAGGATTTGGCCGAAGAAGCTATGCGCGAACACGTGACTAAAGTGAGGGAGAGACTGGCCGACGTTGGCGCGCCGGGTGGCCGGAATGATTCCCTCGACCCATTCTTGCCGGCCATGTCAGGCTGAAACGCCGGTCTTCTCTGAGGCGGTTCGATCACACCGGAAGCGGTGGTTCGGCCGTCCTTGCATTTCTGCTATCCGGAAAAGCAGATCCTGTGAGCTGATTCGCTTATCTTGACTTCACCGAGCGGGCTGAAGGGGGGGCTCTTTGGTTGGTTGAGCTGTCAGCGAGGGTCGAGCGGCTGACGCTCGACCTGGTGAGGATACCAAGCGTGAATGGGACGGTGGGAGAGCTTGAGATCGTCCGCTTCATTCATAGGCGCCTGGCGGCCAATGCGTATTTCCGCAAGTATCCGGAGCGTCTGAGGGCCGTACCTCTGGAGGGTGACGGCCTGGGACGGTCGAACCTTTTTGCGCTGGTGAGGGGGGAGGGGGCACCCTCCACCAAGGCTGTCATCCTGCACGGGCACATCGATACCGTCGGTGTGGCCGATTATGGTCTTCTGGAACCCTGGGCGTTCGATCCCCACGAATTAGCCACAAGGATGGTGGATGCGGACCTCCCCAAAGATGCTCGCGAGGACCTCGCGTCGGGCGAGTGGTTGTTTGGTCGGGGCACCGCTGATATGAAGGCCGGCGTGGCGGCGCACATCTGCGTGCTAGAGGATCTGATCGCGAGGGTTCAGCAATGGTCGGGCAATGTCCTGTTCATGGCCAATCCGGTGGAGGAGAACCAGCACACGGGCATCATCCAGTCGCTCAAGTTCCTCGAGCAATTGCGAGCTGAGGAGGGCCTGGATTTCGTTGCAGCGCTCAACAACGATTGCACTTCTCCCGCCTATCCTGGGGACCCCAAACGCTACGTATACACTGGTGCGGTGGGAAAACTCCTACCATCCTTCTACATTACCGGGGCGGAGACACACGTTGGACAGGGGTTCGGCGGGTTCAACCCTGCGCTGTTGGCGGCAGAGTTGGTGCGGCGTGTTGAACTGAACCCTGATATGTGCGACGAGGCGGAGGGAGAGGTGAGCGGGCCGCCTGTCGTTCTGAAGGCGCAGGACCTCAAGATTGAGTACACGGTACAGACGCCCGGGGCGGCCTTCGTGTATGCCAACTACTTCACTCACGACATCACCACCGACCGGGTCGTGGAGCAGCTCGTGGGTGTGACCCGGGAGGCGGCCGAAGCCGTTACACAACAGATCGAGGAAAACCACGAGAGGTACTGCGCGCGGATCGGCAAAGCAGTCGAGCCGTTGGGCTGGAAGGTGAAAGTGGTCCCCTACACGGATCTGTACCGGAGGGTAGAGGAGAAGGTCGGACCAGGGCTCCAGGAACGGCTCAGGAAGCTCACCGAGGAACTGTTGCGGGGCGGCACCGATTTTCGAGTGGTTTGTCTGAGGGTTGTTGAGGAGGTCAGGGGCCTCGATCCCGACAAGACGCCCACGGTAGTTCTCTTCTTCGCCCCACCCTACTGTCCTCATAACTTCGTACGCGGCAGGACGGAGAGAGAGGGGGCGATCCTCGCGGCGGTCAATCAGGTGGTACGGGAGCACGTAGAGAGAACGGGCGAAGAGATGGTGGCGAGGCGGTTCTTCCCGATGCTCTCCGATTCCAGCTACCTGACGATGGACGACAGCGATGCGTCCGTGGCGGCGCTGATCGAGAACTTCCCGCAGTGGTACCAGGTCTATCCGCTGCCAGTCGAGCAGATCCGCAGGAGCAACATACCTGCTCTCAATCTGGGCGCGTATGGGAAGGACGTCCACCAGTGGACGGAGCGCGTACACAGGCCGTACAGCTTCGATGTCTTGCCGAGACTCACCCTCAGGGCAATCGAACTACTGCTCGCGCTCCAATAGGGGACCCAAGAGAAGCTAGTGCCGCCGATGGGCGGAGACCTTGCTTCCGACCAACCGGTTTGGTCCAGGAAACTAATGGGAGGCATGTGCAATGGCAACCCTTCACGAGAGGGCCGAGAGGGTCCTGACGCCGGCCGCGAGCCGGGCGACGGAGATCATGGTGGAGCGCGGCGATGGGATATACCTGTACTCCGCCGACGGGAAGCGGTACATCGACTTCGTCAGTGGTATCGCCGTCACCGGCACTGGTCACTGCCACCCGAAGGTCGTCGAAGCAGCCAAGAGCCAAACGGAGAGGCTGATCCATGGAGGCCACAACGTAGTGTACTACGAGCCTTACATCCGGCTGGCCGAGAGGCTAGTCGATATGACGGGCGGCGACACCATGGTGTTCTTCAGCAATAGCGGGGCAGAAGCGACCGAAGGGGCCATAAAGCTGGCGAAATACGTCTCCGGTAGGCCAGCCATCATCTCTTTCAAGGGGGGCTTCCACGGTCGCACCATGGGGGCGCTCTCGGTCACTGCCTCCAACGCTGGCTACCGGAAGAATTACGAAGGGCTCCTGCCGAGCGTCTACTTCGCGGAGTATCCATACTGCTACCGATGCCCCTTCGGGCGAGAGAAAGGTAGCTGCGGGATGGAGTGTCTGGGACAGTTCGACAGGATATTCAAGCTGCTGGTGGATCCCGATATGGTCGCCGCGTTCATCGTCGAACCGGTGCAAGGTGAGGGCGGGTACATCGTCCCTCCAGTGGAATTCATTCAGGGGCTACGGGAGATCGCCGACGGGAGGGGGATTCTACTGATCCTTGATGAGGTTCAGACGGGTTTCGGTCGCACTGGAAAGATGTTCGCCTACGAGCACTTCGAGGTTAGGCCGGACATCCTGTCCCTGGGGAAAGCGATAGCCTCGGGCTTCCCACTGAGCGCCGTCGTGGGAACGGCCGAAATAATGAGGGCTTGGCGGGCAGGGGCCCACGGTGGGACGTTCGGCGGTAATCCCGTGGCTTGCGCCGCTGCCCTGGCCACCCTGGACGTACTGGAGGGTGGGGCCGTTCAGAACGCCGCGGAAATTGGCGGATATGCGCTCAACCGGCTGAAGCGGATGCAACGGGAGTATCCAGTAATGGCCGATGTTCGGGGACTAGGGTTGATGATCGGCGTGGAGTTCTGTCAGTCCGATGGCACTCCGGACGGGGCGCTGGTTGAGCGCATCCTGAAGGCGTGCCAGGAAAAGGGCCTCCTTCTGCTGAGTAGCGGCGGATACAAGAACGTGATCCGACTCATGCCGCCCCTGATTGTCACCAGGGCCCAGATGGATGATGCGCTGGCGATTTTTGAGGCAGCGTTGCGGGAGGTGGTACCGAGCTGAAGCATCGGCGATCATCGTCTTAGTGCAGCGCTGGCCCTTGCGGTGAAGCAATCGGCAGCGGCAACGGTGCCCCGGCGGGTGGCAGCCGATCCGGAGCTGCGGGATCCGTGGTTCTTCATTCCAGACAAGCAGGAAAGGAAGGGAAACCTCATGCCCAAAATCAGGCTGACTATCTGTTTGCTGCTGTCCTCCCTGGTGGTCCTGGGAGCCGCTGCCTGCGCCGGGAGCGCGGCTTCCTCGGCACCCCCTGCCCCCGCGAAACCGTCTGGCGCGGCGACCTCCGCTCCGGCCGTCCCAGCCACCGCGGCCACTGCTGCTTCCACGGCTGCAGGGGGTGAGATCCGGATAGGCATGAACACTTATCTGACCGGGGTGTACGCTTCCCTGGGAACCCTCTACGTCGATGCGGCGAAGCTGGCCGAGAAGCAGATCAACGCGGCTGGCGGCATCAACGGCAAGAAGATCGACCTAATCATTGAAGACAACCAGTCCACGAACCCCGGGGCGCTGGCGGCGCTGAACAAGAACCTGGAGCAGGATCGGGTGCTAGCCCTGCTCGGTCCGGCCGCGAGTACACAGATACTTGCGATGTCCGATGCCGTCAAGGCCGCCGGTGTTCCCATGATGATCGGCGGATCGGCAGTGGCGGTAACCCACAAGGGCAATCCCTGGCTTTTCCGCTGTCGACCCGACGACTCCATTTCGGCGGCTGCGATGGTGCAGTACATCAAGGAGGGCCTCAAACTCACCAAGATCGGGATCCTCTACTCCGACGATGTCCTGGGGTCCGGCGGTGCCGACATGGTTGAGCAGAACGCCAAACAGGACGGCGTGACGGTGGTTCGAAGCGAGAAGTTCACCACCGGTTCCAAGGATTACACGGCGCAGCTGCTTGCTCTGAAAAGTGCGGGCGCCCAGGTGATGGTGGTTTATACCACCAGCGCCGACGACGCGGCGGTGATCGAGAGTCAGTACCGACAGCTCGGCTTGACATACAAGTACATGGGTTCGGCGACGAGTGCCGCGAGAGACACTCTGGCGCTTGCGAAGGACGCCGCCGTAGGGCTGTACGCCGTGGTTGACTACGTGCCTGGCGCGAGCGAAGTCACCAAGAAGTATGCCGAAGACTATCGGAACGAGTACCACAGCGAGATGGACTCCCTCTCGGCATGGAACTATGACGCTCTGAACATCCTCGCGAATGCTATCAAGAAGGCGGGGGAGGATAGGGCCAAGATCAGGGATGCCATTCTGGCTACCCAGGGATACCAGGGAGTGCTCGGCACGTTCTCCTTCACCCCTAATGGGGACGGCCTCCACGAGGCCAGCGTTATTCAGATCGGCAGCAAGGGCGAGTACAAGCTTCTGAAGGTGATGAAGGTGGAGCCCAAGCCGTAGGGTCAAACAGGTGCGGGCGGGGGGCGCAGAGTCTCTCGCCTGCGCCTGTGCTCGAGCTTAACAGGCGACGGAGAAATAAGAAGAAGCGGCTGGCGCTCCCGCCGAGGCCACCACCTCCATGGTGACCGAAGCGATTCCGGCTTCACCCCGAACGGTCACGGTCTCCACTCGAACGCCGTAATTACCTTGCGCCAGGAAAGTTGCACTTCCCGACTGGTTCGGCGGCGCCAGCACCTCTCCCCGACTTGCCGGGTAGAATAGCTCTGGCCCAGTCGCCGCGCCGTGGCCAGATATTCGAATAGTTCGGATCCTCACAAATTTGACCGCCGCGAATCGCGCCTGGCGGGAAAGAATCC
>JAJYKO010000341.1 GCA_021788565.1 Chloroflexota bacterium | reverse complement strand
AGCTAGCCGAGGCGTTTGGCGCAAAGGGGGCCTCTGTGGGGACAGAAGCAGAGTATGCGTCGGCGCTCAAGGATGCGCTTAGGTCCGATGTCCTCACCATTATCGAGGCCCGGATCGATCCCTGCCAGTACGCAAGCCAGTTCGACGCGATTCGGGAGCTGTAGGGCTGTTAGAACGGGCGAATCACTGGCCGGAGTAGCTTCAACCGCACAGGAGGGAAAATGGATAGATAAGTCGAGCACGTCATCGAAATACCATCTCGTGACACTCTCCAATGTTGGCTTAGGGCGCAGCGCAGCGCGGTGTTCTGGAGTGTTCCCAGGACCAGTTAGCCGAGCGGTGATCGGCAGCGGCGCCGATTTCACCCTTCGTCGGAGCGTAAACCTGATGAACAGCATCCTTTCTCGAAAGGAGAACACTGCACCATGAACCGTACTTTCGTTCCCGTGGCAGTAGTGATCGCCGCAGCCGCGCTGATGATCAGTGGGTGCTCTCCAGCCGCGGCCCCCGCTCCCACCTCCGTCGCTGCCGCGCCTGCCGCCACCTCTTCCGCCGCGGTAGCATCGACGACCGTTGTTGCGCAGCCCACCGCTGCCCAGGCCCCGGCAGCCACCTGGCCCCAAAAGGGGAGGTCAATTTCTGCGGTTGTCCCCTTTGCCGCGGGGGGCGCCACTGATGTGAGCGCTCGAATCGTGCTCCCAGCGGTCTCGAAGGAATTGGGAACACCGATAGAGGTTCTCAACAAGCCGGGCGGTGGGACTCAAGTGGGTAATACGTATGTCGCCCTGGCGAAGCCTGATGGTTACACCATCGGCTATGCCGCGATGCCGACCCTCGTAACATCGTATCTGGATCCGGCGCTCAAGGCGGCCTACACCCGTACGAGCTTCGTGGCGATCGCACGGCCCATCTCGGTCGCCGAGGTCCTGGCTGTCAAGGCAGATAGCCCCTATAAGAACCTGAAGGATCTGGTCGACGCGGCGAAGGCCAACCCTGAGAAGGTGAAGATCGCTGTGTCAGGTCCCTTGAGTGTGTCCGACTTGCCGATCCTGGAGCTAGAGAAAATTGCTGGCGTCAAGTTCGCCCATGTGAACTTCGACGGAGATGCCCCCGGGCTGACCGCCATGCTTGGCGGCCACGTGGATGCCGCCGGCGCCAATGACCAGGAAGTGCAGGGGCAGGTGAAATCTGGAACGATGCGTGTCCTGGCAGTCCTCGATACCCAGGAGAGTCCGTTCCTGCCCGGAGTTCCGACTGCAGAGTCGCAGGGGTATAAGATCTACATGGCCTCTTCGCACGTCGTGTTGGCCCCAGCCGGAACACCCAAGGAGGTGGTAGACACGCTGAGCCAGGCTATCAAGACGGCACTGGAGAACGATCAGGTGAAGAGCCAGTTGAAGGCGGCGGGCATGGTGCCGCACTACCTGGACCCGGCCCAGACCGCTGCGTTCTGGGAGCAGATGGAGAAAGACATCAAGCCGATGATGGAGCTAGGCACGAAGAAGTAACCCGAGTTGGAGGGCATGGTTGGGGGTTATGCGATCGCAGAACCCCCAACCATGCCGGTTGGACGATGTGGTTCCGCAAACAGGGGGAGAACGTGGCGTGGCGTTGAAATGGGGATTAGTGGGGCTTGGTAGTCTGGGCCAGCTGCTAAGCCCGGCCTTCGCGGCCGCGCATAACGGGCAGTTGGTGGCCTGCGCAAGCCACACCTATCGGCAGGCAGAGGAGTTTGCTCGGGAGCATCGCGTCGCTCGCGCTTACCCATCTTATCGTGAGCTGGTGCGGGATCCCGAGGTCGAGGCGGTGTACGTTGCCACTCCTAACCACCTGCACTATCCAGTGGTGATGGCCGCCGCCGCCGCAGGAAAACAGGTGCTGTGTGAGAAGCCGATGGCCCCGACCACGACCGAGGCGGAGGAGATGGTCGACGCCTGCCGATCAGCAGGGGTGATGCTGCGAATCGGCTTTTACCTCCGATTCCTCCCGGTGGTCCAGGCCGCGGCAAGCGCAGTGCGGGATGGCCGTCTCGGCGACGTGCTGGAATTGACCGTCCAGCGAGCTTCTGGCCAAGGTGTCTTGGCGACTTGGCGCCAGGACCTGGCCACGGCCGGGGCAGGGGTCCTGGCCGACGTTGGCGTGCACCTGGTCGATATAGCTCAGGTGGTAGTCGGGGAGCCGGTCACAAGAGCCTTTGCTCTAGCGCGCCCACCTCGTTCCAGCGGACTGCCGGATGAGACCATGACCGCGCTACTGGAATTCCCCGGTGGCTGCCAGGCAACGGTGCGCTGCAGTCGCAACCTGGCCTCCGGGAGTAACGACCTGCAGGTTTTCGGAACCCGCGGTACGCTTGCCAGCGGTCCACTGCGCTGGGTCGATGACTACCGGCTAACCTACCGCACCCGGGAGGGGAGCGAGGAGAAGCGCTTCCCCGCGGAAGACCTCTATCGTCTAGAGATCGAGAGCTTTGCCGAGGAGCTTTCCGGCGGCCGCACGGTGGCAGCCACAGGGGAGGAGGGGCTGCAGACAGTCCGAGTGACCGAGGCACTGATTCGGTCGCTCGAGACAGGTGCCTCGGTAGAGGTCGAGTCACCGAGGTTGTAAGACCCCAGCTCACTACCTGGAACGAGAGTGAATTGCCATGTCTCGGCGGATCCAGATGCAACTCGAAAGGATAAGTTTCATGAGACCAAACAGGGTCAAGCGAGCTCTCAAGAACGGTGAGGTGCAGATCGGGACGTGGGTCAACGTCCTTCGCACCCCCCAGATCGCCCAGATGCTGGCCACCTCGGGCTTCGACTTCATGTACATCGACATGGAGCACTCCTGTCTCTCCATCGAGACGGTTGGGGACCTCTGCTTAGCCGCCCTGGGGGCTGGACTTGTTCCCATTGTGCGTCCCTCGGCCAAGGAGCCCCATCTCCTCACCAGGCCACTCGACAACGGCGCAATGGGGTTGCTCATCCCCCATGTGGACACGCGGGAAGAGGCCGAGGCCGTGGCCAGGGCGGTCCGGTTCCCTCCCCTGGGGGAGCGAGGGATGAATTTGCAGGGGGTCCATACAGGCTACGGCAGGGCCAACGGGGAGGAGTACATCAAGTCGACTCATGAAGAGACCCTGCTGCTGGTCCAGATCGAGAGCGACCAGGGGATCCGCAACCTGGACTCTATCCTCTCGGTCGACGGTGTCGACGGCGCGGTCATCGGCCGCGGCGACATGTCCACCGACCTGGGGCTGCCGGGTCAAACCAACCATCCCGAGGTGGCAAAACGGGTGGAGATGATGATAGCGTCCTGCCAGCGCCACGGGAAGGTCCCCGGCCTCCTCGTCCAGGACGTGGCCTCGGCCAAGGAGTGGATCGCGAAGGGGATCAGGCTGGTTCCCTACTCCAACGAGGTCAGCATGCTGGTGAATGCCGGCTCGAAGGCGGTGGGAGAGATCCGCGGCTTCGCAAAAGAGAGCCTGTAGAGAGAGGTGATCTGGCGAGGCGTCTCATTAGCGAACCTGGACAAGCGTGAAGGAGGAGAGTGTGAGTAACAAGCCAGTGGTCTTCTGCATCGATGTCCTGCCGGCAGCGATGAAAGATCTGATCGCTGCCGAGGTACCCGCGGACTTTGAGCTGATCTTCGCCGAAACGCAGGACGAGGGAGAGAGGCTGGCCAAGGCCAGAGGGGCCGACTACCTCCTCTGCTCCTGGACCCCGGTATCTGGGCAGGTGATTGAAGCTGGGACCCGGATCAAGCTGATCCAGAAGTACGGTATCGGCGTCGACAAGATAGACCTGGAGACTGCCAAACGGAGAGGGATACCGGTGGCTATCTCGGCAGGGGTCAACGCCGCGGCCGTGGCTGAGACGGCGATAACCCTGATGCTCGCCCTTTACAAGAGGCTATGCGTGGCCGATCGCTCCCTCCGGGAGGGGAAGTGGCTCAAGTGGGAGCTGCGCACCGGCTGCTACGAAGTGGCCGGCAAGACGGTGGGGATCATCGGCGGCGGCTCCATCGGACGGGCTGTCACCAAGCGGCTGTCCGGCTTCGAGTGCCGGGTGCTCTACTACGATCTGTTCCGGCTGCCGGGGGAAACGGAGAAGGCCTTCGGCATGACCTACACAGCCATAGACGAGTTGCTGAGGCAGTCCGATATCGTCTCGCTTCACGTGCCCCTGACTAAAGAGACGAGAGGGCTGATAGGGTCGAGGGAACTCGCGTTGATGAAGCCATCGGCCGTGCTCATCAACACCGCCCGGGGAGGGGTGGTGGATGAGCAGGCGCTTATCGATGCGCTTCGGAGCGGGGCCATCGCCGGTGCTGGACTCGACGTCTTTGCCAAGGAGCCGCCCGAAGCGGACAACCCTCTTCTCCAGATGGATAACGTGGTGTTGACTCCCCATAACGGTGGCGGCACGGTGGATACGGTCAGGAAGGTCATCCGCCACTCCTTCGAGAACATCATCCGAATCGAGCGGGGGGAGCCGCTGCCCCGAGCCGACATCGTGTAGAGACCGCAAATCCTATGGAGGATAGCGATGGCCTTACCCGTAGGCGAGATAGATCTGAGTGGCCTCATCGATCTGCACATCCACGCGGCGCCCGACGTCAGGCCCCGTTACGCCGATGACGTCGACCTGGTGACGGCTGCGGCCAGGGCTGGTATGCGGGCCGTCCTGCTGAAATCCCACGTGACCCTGACAGCCGATCGTGCCTCCATATCCGAAAAGGTGGTGGGCGGCATCAGGGCGTTCGGAGGCCTGGTCCTCAACACTCAGGTAGGAGGATTCAACCCCGCCGCGGTGGAAGCGGCGCTCCAGATGGGCGCCAAACAGATCTGGATGCCCACCATGGATTCGGCGCACCATCGTCGGTACGAGGGAAAGCCCGGGGGATTGACCATCTTCACCGACGAGGGTCGCATCCGGCCCGAGGTCCACGAGATTATCGAACTGGTCCGAGAGGCCGACGTGATCCTGGGAACCGGGCACCTGGCCATCGAGGAAACGGCGGCGCTGGTGAGGCTCGCCCGCCAGAGGGGGCTTAGAAAGATCGTCGTCACCCATCCGGAGGCGCGCTTCATTCGTATGCCGGTGGAAGCCCAAATGGAGATGGCCGCGGAAGGGGTGTTCTTCGAGCGCTGCTACATCCACGACATGGCCAGGCCCGGTGTGGCCGCGGGAGCCGAAATAGCCGCCCAGATCCGAAAGGTGGGCGTAGATTCGACCGTAATGGCCACCGACTTCGGCCAGGCCCACAACCCGGCCCCGGTAGATGGGATGCGCGCCTACATCACGGCCCTAAACGCCCAGGACTTCACCAACCAGGAGCTTCGCCACATGGCATCGGAGAACCCCGCCCACCTACTGGGGTTGTAGGCGGGAAGATGGCACCGAGCAAGCAGTTAAGGAGGTCGTTTGACATGACCGAGGAAAGCGAGACTGCCGCACAGGCGATGGAGATGCTAAAGAGGGTCAGCACCGGCATGGTGGAAGATGCGTTGAACATGTCCGGCTTGCAGGGCGGAATAGCTGGGGTCCGTCCGGCGCGGGGCTCAGAGGACGCCAAGATCGTCGCCCCAGCGGCCACCGTGCTGTTCGGCCCGCCGCGCCCGGGGACGCCGAAACTGACGAACTTCCGCGCAATCCACGAGTCCGCACCCGGTAGCGTCCTGGTTATCGACGGAAAGGGGGTCGACGGCCACTTCACCGGGGACAATCAGGGGGAGTACGCCAAAGCCCGTGGGCTCGTAGCGGTAGTAGTCTACGGAGGGGCTAGGGATATTGAGGGCTTTCGGCGGATCGGAATGCCCCTCTACTGTACCGGATCCGCGACGCGGAATAAGCCGAACACCCTGCAAGCGGCCGCCTGCAATGTGCCGGTGGAGGTCGGCGGAGTGCTGGTGAAGCCTGGGGACATCATCGTCGCCGACGAAGACGGTGTTGTTGCCATTCCGCTGGAGGCTCTTCCAACGGTCATGGAGAACCTGCGGACCATTTTCGAGGTGGAAGGGGGCATGGAGAGGGCGATCCAGGACGGTGCCCCCATTGATGAGATCGAGACTATCATAGGAAAGAAGAAACCCAGGAAGTAGCGGCCCCAAGTGCTCCATCGCAGCTAGGCGAATCGACTGGCATGGACATTGCGGCGCCCATCCATTGTCGATACGGGTATAGCAGAGCGAAATGGAGTGCAAGATGGTCCAGTATATGGTCACCTACAGCGTACTGAACGGCAAGGAGTCGGATCACAATAGCTGGCTTCACGGCACGGGCATGCAGCACTTCCAGAATCAACCCGGCTTCCAGGGGATGCGGGCCTACTCGACGCTCGTCGGGAGCGGCCCTGATTGGGTCCTGGAGCTGGACTTCGACTCCAATGAAGACCTGAT
>JAJYKO010000340.1 GCA_021788565.1 Chloroflexota bacterium | reverse complement strand
GTGGATGGGCTTGACCATCGAGCGGTGTCCGGCACTATCAACAAGAGCGAGGTGGCTACCAGGTCTATCCAGTCCAGAGCGCTGGCCAGGCTGGCTCGGTACCTGAGGGTTCGCGAGGGTGGAACCGTTCTGGCCAAGGTCACAGCGGCGGTGGCGGCGCTCCTCTTCGTGTTCGGCATCACCGCCGTCGCGGCGACCGGAGCTCTACCCGGCAGTTCACTTTACCCCGCCAAGCTGGCGCTGGAGGACCTGCGGCTGCGCCTGGCCAGAAGCGATGCAGAACGACTTCAACTGCGTATCGATCTGTCAGAGCGTCGAGTCGCGGAGCTCTCGGCCGTAGCGGCCACGGCAACGCCCGCGGAGTTCGGTCGTGTGACGGCGCGCTACCAGGAGCTCGTGGGGGCAGCGGTCGCAGAGGCCACTAGCCTGCGCGGCAACGAAGGGGCGGTGGCGGGAGTTGAGTCCGCCCTCTCCGAGCAGGAGAGAGAGCTCAACGCGATCATGGCCCGACTCGGCAACACCGACGCCGCGAAGCGCGCCGCCGTCCTGCAAGCGGTAGGAGTCGCGAAGCGGGGGCTCGTTCGGCTGCAACAGCAGGATGGAGCGGGTTCCCCCGGCGCACCGGGGCAGTCCGAAGGACCCGAACAGCTCCAACAGCAGTTGAGGCAGCGCCAGGGCCCGTCCTTCGAGATGTCACCTTCTCCTGTCTCGGCGACGCAGGAGCCGGCTCCCAGCTTGACTCCCGGTAGGACGCCCGCCCCGTCTCCCCGGGTGCAATATGGGGGAGACAACGGACGGAACGGGCAAGGGATGGTGCTCGACGCGACGCCTGCGCCCGCTCCGACAGATACGGGCTCTGGGGAGGGACCCGCCGATGCTGGAGCGGGTTCCGCGCCCGCCCCGACGGACGGCGCGGTCTTAGATACATCCACTGGAGACGGGCAGGGTATCCGTGCCCAGGCCCCATCGGTAGTACCAGCAGATACCCTCGCCGGCATCCCTGCTGCGCCGACACCGTCGACGGCAGGTCCCGCAGCCCAACAGGGAGCGGTTCCCGCCCTAGGTTCGTCCACCGCGGGTCCACGGGCTCCAGTGGAGGCTACGCCTGCGCCAACGGCTGCGCCATCCCCGTCGACCGGTGCAGCCGCGGTCCAACCTTCGGCCGTCCCCACGGCGACCAGCACTTCTGCGGCCCCTCTCGACCCGTCGAGCACCCCTGCTCCTGTCTCAAGCACCGTGTCTACACCTGCCTCGTCTGGTGATCCAAGTCCGAGCGGAGCGGGTGGGACGGCTAGCTCCCAGGGCGGGGCGAACAAAACGGACGGATCCCAGGGGGGTAATCGTTCTGGCGGAAGTCGTTAGCACTCCGTCACACAGCGTTTGCTGGATGCTGGAATACTCGCCTGCCACAATTGGATAGCGCCATCGTTATAACGAGTGTAGACGTCTTCAGGTCCCGGGATTTGGAGCCGAGCCGGCGTCGACGACGACGTGGGCGACAGGATTTCGTTGGGCAACGAGAGAGCTCAATTTGAAGGAGAATGATGCGATGAAGATCCGACGCCTGATAGTTTCCGTACTCGGGGCGGCGATGTTGGTTCTGACGATGGTCGGTGGGGCACTGGCGGCCGATCAGACGCGGGACCGAGACCAGACTCAGGACCCTGACCGGATTGTGCTTCATCTGCACGAGCAGGACAAACTGCAGGATGGGAGCTGCCTGCTACCGTAGGATGAAGCCGCGGTAGCGCCTTCGAGGAGCCGAATTCGGATCAAGCGGCAGCTTCAGGACGGAACCAGCGCGACTAAACGAAGCATGCCGATGCTCCCGCGGAGAGTCGGGGTCAGATACGCCTCCGACTCTCCGCTACCACGCAGGCCACACTCACGGCCCTGACCGGCAGCGCTGCGTCGATACCTACAGTTTGCCCACATCTTCAACTCTCGGGATGAGGAGCGGTGACGCGACGCGGACAGAAGGGCACCCAGACCGTTAGCCTCGGTCGAGGTGCCCCAGTATGTGGAGGGGAAGGTCGGGATCTCAGACAAAGACGTGCAGTTATCCCGCCCCACCGCCTCAGTCGATGGCTTCGAACCCTTTCCCCGTGGTCTCCGGCAGGAACAGCAGCGCGATCAGCGCAATGACATAGCCCGCGGCCCCGAAGGCGATGGCGCCACTAAAGCCGATTATCCCGGAGAGGAAGCCGACTCCTGTTGGGAAGAGCGCTCCCACGGCCCTCCCGAAGTTGTAAGAGAACCCCTGTCCGGCCCCCCTCGCTCGGCTGGGGAAGAGCTCAGCCAGGTAAGAGCCGAACCCGCTGAAGATCCCCGAGGCGAAGAACCCGAGCGGGAACCCGAGTATCAGCAGCAGGGTGTTGTCACCGGTTGGGATCTGCGTGTAGGCGATCAGGACGACCGCACTCACGACCGACATTATGGCGAACGTCTTTCTTCGGCCGAGCCAGTCGACCACGTATCCAGTCACTACGTAACCGACGAAGGCGCCGAGGATTACCACAAGCAGGTACTCGCCGGTGCCTACGACCGCCAGCTTTCGGACGGTCTTGAGGTAGGTGGGAAGCCAGGTGAAGATCGCGTAGTAGCCGCCCTGCGCGCCCGTGGCCAGCACAGAGGTAGCTATGGTCGTGGGCAGAAGGTCGCGCCTGAAAATCTGCAGCAGGGAGTTGGACGTAGCTCCGGTCTCGACCGCCCTCCCAGTGCGCAGGTCCTTCTCCCGCTTGGTTTCCTCGAAAACCGTGGGCTCCGGCACTTTAGAGCGTATATAGAGGATAAGCAGCGCCGGGATGATGCCGAGCCAGAACAGTATTCTCCAGCCTATCGCCGGGCCAGCCATGCTGAAGACGATCACGAAAGCGATGGCCGCGAGGCCCCATCCAATGGCCCAGGCGCTCTGCATGAAGCCGAGCACTCGCCCGCGCTGGGCCGGATCCGACATCTCCGCGATCAACACGGCGCCTGCTGCCCACTCTCCGCCGAACCCGAGTCCTTGAAGGGAGCGAAACAGCAGAAGCTGCCCGTAACTCTGGGATACGCCTGACAGGAACGTGAACACCGAGTAAATGCCGACGGTCAGCATCAGCGTCCGGACGCGCCCGATACTATCCGCGATGGTGCCCGCGAGCATGCCACCGATCGCGGAAACCAGCAGGGTCACGGTGGCGATGAGCCCGGACTGCCCCTGGGTGAGGGCGAAGGTAGCTGCGATCGCAGTGAGACCGAAAGAGAATACCATGAAGTCGAAAGCGTCGAGAGCCCAACCGAGGAATGAAGCCCAGAAGGCGTGCACCCCCCGGTCGCTCAATGTACTGTACCAGTCGAGGTTCGCGATTTCTGATAACGATGGAGCTTTTCTACCAGTTACCGCCATTTTGATACCTCCGATGTTCTGGCATACATCAAGACAGCCTGCCGGAGCGCCCGTCCAGGGGCGATGGTCGCGGGCGCATCGGTGCGAATCCAACCGACTGTACCATATGCACAAAAGTCGGTGCTGTCCTTATCTGAACATTAAGGGTTCTCTAAGGGGACGTTATGCCCGGGCGCGGGGGGGGGCGGGCGCGACTCCGGGAGGCAGCCATGCGGTGTCCTCGGCGAACTAATGGGGAGACTCCACTTCTTAATAACGCCTTAATGCTGCCTCTAGACCGCCTTAAGGTCCGCAAGGCTTCTCCATGATAGAGTCCCAGCCACGGAGCATATCTTAATAGTGGGCTAGCTCTATTCGTGCTGGTCACGCTGTTCTTTGGATCACGATTCTTTAAGGAGACAAGGCAAGGATGTTTGACCAAATCCTCAACCCAGCGAACAATCTGGGCCTGACAGTGCTCCTAGCACTGATCCCCGTCATCCTTCTACTGTTTATGCTCGCGGGACTTCGCGTAACGGCCTGGCTGGCCGTGCTTATCGCCTCCGTGGTCACCGCGGCCATCGCCATTCTTTTGTGGCACGCTCCAACCGGCGACTCTGCCAGAGCGTACATTTACGGTGCAGCCACCGGCACATGGAGCATAGACTGGATCACCTTCTGGGGCTTGATTATATTCAATACCCTGATCGTGACCGGCAATTTCGACGTGTTCAAGCGGTGGCTCATAAGTCAGTCCACTGCCGACGTTCGAGTGCAGGCCGTTCTCATAGCCTGGTCCTTCGGCGCGTTGCTCGAGGGGCTGGTTGGCTTCGGGTACCCGTGGGCTATCGTGGCGCCCCTGCTCATCCCCCTCGGCATCGTCGAACTGGACGCACTGAGGGTCGCGGCCATCGCCAACAACGCGCCGGTCTCCTTTGGTGCCCTGGGGGTGCCAATCGTGACTCTGGCGGCGGTCACGGGAATACCGCTGCTCGAGGTGTCGGCCTCCGTTGGTCGCATCGTAGCCGTTCTGGCCCTGTTGCCGCCGTGGGTGCTGATCTACCTGGTCAGCGGACGGAGGGGCTTCAAGGAGGGTTGGCCGCTGGCGATAGTCGGGTCGCTCGCCTACATCGCCGGGCAGTTCCCTGTGTCTCAGTTCCTGGGCCCGTACCTGCCGGACGTTGTCGGGTCGCTGGTCTCCTTCGGCGCGCTGCTGCTTCTCCTGAAGTTCTGGCGGCCCAGAACCATCCTGGGCTACGGTGGAGTGCCAATTGCAGCTGGAGGCGAGGCGCTGCCTGCTACGCCTGATGAGCCCGGTGCAAGGCTTTCCGGCCGCCAAATATTCATGGCGTTGATGCCGTATCTGGTTCTTGTGGTGGTTGTGGTTCTAGGCACCGGCCCGTGGTCGCCCCTGCCCGGCATATCCCTCTTCAAGGCATCGGTCGTGGCGAGCTCTTCGATCAATCACAAGCCGGTCGCGGCGCTCTTCAATTTCACGCCATTCGTTGGAGGGACGTTCGTGCTCATATCCTGGCTGATAGTCGCTGCCATTCTCCGCACGAATGCGACGATGATTGGGCAGGTCTTCAAACGCACCTTCCAACAGATGTGGGGCGCACTGCTGGTGGGCCCCTTCATCTTTGGCCTGGCCTACGTCTTCAACTTCTCCGGCATGGCTGCCTCCCTCGCCGACGGTTTCTCCAAGATTGGGCCCGCGTTCATCGTGCTGGCTCCAATTCTGGGGTGGATCGCCGTGGCCCTTTCCGGAAGCAACACCTCCGCGAACGCGATCTTCGGCGCATTCCAGGCGACGGTGGGCAAGATCCTTGGTTTCCCCGTGTTGCTCCTGCCCTCCTTGAACTCGGTTGGCGCTGAAGTTGGGAAGCCAGTTGCTCCCCAGACCGCGAGCGTAGGGGTATCAACGTCGAAGTACGTACGCAAAGAGGGGCAGATCATCCGTCACAACATGGGATGGACTCTGGTCATACTGGCCTACCTGATCCTGGTCGGCCTGCTGTACTACTTCGTGCTCCCCGGAGCGATGATGTAAGTGTGACGCGGTCAACAGATTCGACGTACATAGGGTGAGAGTACGGGAGGGCGAGGCTCCCGCTGAGCCGCCGTTCGGGAAACGAATCGGCCGGCTCGCCAGGAGGCTCGCCCTCCCCTTCTGTCTTCCTTCCGGTAGCAGCGGACAAGGGACGGACTCTCCAGCCCGATCTCGCACGTCTTTCCAAGTTGTCTCCTCCTCCATTCGTTATGCTGAACCACGTCTACTTCGCCCCGAGACCGGCACACAATGTGCGCTGGATAAATTCGAGCATTTTCGACTTAGAGGCTGTGACTCGCGGTGACTCCATTAGCAGCAGTGACATACTCGCTCCTCTTCGGTCTCCTTCACGGGATTCTTCCAGACGAGCATACCTGGCCTATCACTTTCAGTTACGCCATAGGCGGCGCCAGCGGGAAGGAAGGGGTGAAGGCCAGCCTCTACTTTTCTGCAGCATTCACTCTGCAGCGTATGCTGATATCCGAGTTGGCTTACCTCGCTCTCGCGCCGTTTATTCTCTCTGCTTCCGTAAACGGGGTCGTGTACATAGTTGTTGGTATTGCTATGTCGGCCGCTGGAGCGGTCGTCCTGTCTCACGGCAACTATCCTCACCTTCACCTCGTGGGACACCATCACGAAGAAGAGACGCAGAGAGAGACGACGGGAGCGCTGTTCGGGCGCACTCATTCGAAGGCCGAGGTGCCGGCATCACCCCGCCCCAGGTGGGCGGTCATCCACGGCTTCATTGCCGGTTTTGGTTTCGGCGGCTTCTCGCTCTTCGTAAACGGGGTTGCGGCGCCGGCCATGTCGAGCCCGTTTCTAGGGTTCCTGCCGGGGCTGGCGTTCGGGCTTGGTACGGCGGTGTCCTTGATAATCATTGGGGCTCTCTTCGGGGCATCTTTGCGATGGGTGCATTCCCTATCTGAGTCGGAGATCAAGCGAATCGGCGCGCAGACGGGAGGCAGAACG